>JAVHSB010000271.1:2710-8453 GCA_036171955.1 Sideroxydans sp. | reverse complement strand
GCAGGTCGAGCAGGAGCGTGGCGCTGCCATTGCGCTCGATCTCGTCGCGCAGCGCGGGCGAGAGTACGTAGATCGGCCCGCCTTCGATGCCATGTCCGGTGACGATGCATTCGCCTTGTTTGCGCTCGCCCTCGAAGTTTGCGGCGATGGACTTCAATGGTGCTCCCGCAAAGCGCGTGCGGAAGTGCTCGCTCCAGGCGATGTCGAAACCGCAGTTGGAAGGACGCAGCGGTGCGGGCTCGATGCCGCGCTGCTGCAACAGCGCAACCCAAGCGCCGTCCGAGCCAAGTTGCGGCCAACTGGCGCCGCCCAGCGCCAACACGGTCGCAGCGGCCCTCGTCGCGATCTCACCGTCCGGCGTTGTGAATCGCAACTTGCCTTGATCATTCCAGCCCAGCCAGCGATGGCGCACGTGAAAGCGCACACCGAGTTCGCGCAAACGATGCAGCCAGGCACGCAGCAGGGGGGCTGCTTTCATGTCGGTGGGGAAGACCCGGCCGGAGGTGCCGACGAACGTGTCGATGCCCAACCCTTGGATCCATTCGCGCAATGCGGCGGGAGGAAAAGCGTGCAGCAGGGGTTCGATATTTTCGCGGCGTGCGCCGTAGCGGGAAACGAAATCCGGAAAAGATTCGCTATGGGTAATGTTCAGCCCGCCTTTTCCGGCCATCAGCAATTTTCGTCCCACGCTGGGCATCGCGTCGTAAAGCGCGACCCGCAAGCCCTGCCGCGCCAGCACTTCGGCTGCCATCAAACCGGCAGGCCCGCCGCCGATGACGGCAACTTGTGGTTGTGGAGAAGTCGTTTTGGACACGCTGTTTAGAAAGTAATAAGGGGATTGTGCGTGATCGCGGCCAGCACGATATAGGCGAAAGCCAATTGTGCCAGCAACCAGAACGTCAATTGCATGGCGTGCGTTCGGGCAAACCTGAAAGCCATCGTGCCGAGACCGATATAGACCAGAAGCGCCAGAATCTTTGCCAGCAGCCAGGGGGAATTGAATGGCGAATAACCCAGTTGCCAGGCCAGCAGGATCGCACTGGCAAGCAGTGCGGTGTCGATGCCGTGGGGGGCGATTCTTACCCAGCGTTGCTGCAAAACGGGCGAGCGGCGCAAGTGCCACAGCCCCCGCAGGAAGAACAGGCTATAACTCAATGCGGCACAGGTGACATGGATCAGTTTGAGCAATGAAGCATCCATGGAATTTCACGCGAGTCGGAATGAAACGGATTGATTGAATTCGTGCATTGTTGATTTTATTAAGAAATATTCGCAGTTGCTTGTTTGTAATTATAGGCGAGCCTGCTCTGGCAGCCATAGCAATTAAATACATTCACACCTATTGCATCTTTAACAAAACAGGAATACATTGCCGCGCAATGAATCTTTAATGCTATTGGTCTGCAGGGAGGCGCCATGATCGAACCGGCCAGTCTTGCCAATTTCTTCACCATTTTTTTCAGCTCCGCAATGGTGATAATGCTCGGCGCTTTATACGCGCTCTTGTTTTCCTATTCCCGCATCAAGGCAGTTCCAATTCTGATGCCGATGGCGTATCTGTCGTATGCCGGTCTGTTTTTTTTCACCCTGTTGCTGGCGCATGCCGCCAATCTGCTGTCGTCCCCGTTGTGGACGACGGTCGTCGTTTTTATGCTGGTCGGTTATCTGCTGGCTCCGCACGCGATTTGGCATTTGTGTGTCGGCACGCATGCGGATGCCCCGACTGAAGCACTTCCGTTCGAGAATTCTTAACCAGGGAAAAGGAGAAAACCATGGCAACAAGTCAGTGGTGGGCATCGGAATCGTTCTGGCGCAAAACGGCAATATGGGTGACGGGTGGCTCGTTTGTGGTGCTGATCCTGTTGACCATGGATACCCTGCCGCAAATATCGACCGGCTCCAAGCGCGTTCCAGCCTATTCGGTGATCAACCACCGTATCGAATACAAATTCGACGAGCAACGCAAAGTGCAGGTGCCGACCATCGGCGCCGAGGAGCCGCTGTTTGGCAAGGTGCTGAACGAGGAAGAAGCTGAGGCGCTGGTCAAGCTTGGAAAATTGACCACGCAGGCGAAGAACTGCATGAACTGCCATACCCTGCTGGGCAATGGCGCGTATTACGCACCCGACCTGACAAAGGCGTGGCTCGACCAATATTGGGGCACCCGGGACAGCCGCGAAGAGCAGATGGTTGAATTCATCAAGGACCCTTCCACCCGCTTGCATAACGGCATCGGCCGCAGGATGCCCAGGCTGGGTGTGACCGATGAAGAAGCGCGCGGTGTTGTGGCATTCCTCAAATGGATGTCGAGTATCGATACCAACGGTTTCCCCTACAACTTCAAATCCATCGAACAGGAGAATTGATCATGGCGACTCTAGGAGTGCTGGATAGTGCCAACCTCAACGGTGGTCAGAGGCTGGCAGTCAAATATTTCACTGTGGCGCTGGTGTTGCTGGGTGCGCAGGTTCTGTTCGGCCTGTTTGCGGGCCTGCAATACCTCAAGCCGGACTTGTTTTATGAGACCCTGGATTTCAACGTCAATCGCATGGTGCATATCAATGCGCTGGTGGTGTGGCTGCTGTATGGATTCCTCGGTTCGGTGTATTGGCTGCTGGAGGAAGAATCGGAGCATGAGGTGGCCGGCCTCAAGCTGGGCAATTTGATCTTCTGGGTGCTGACTTCGGCGGTCACCGTGGTGGTGCTGGTCTATCTGCTGGTGCAGGTCGGGCCGGGCAAGGAATCCACCATCTGGCTGATCAACGAAGGCCGCGAATACATCGAGGCGCCACGTTGGGCCGACATCGGTATCGTGGTCAGCGTGCTGGTGGTGTTCTACAACGTCGCTGCCACCTTCTCCAAGGGCCGCTACACCGGTATCGGCGGTGTGCTGGTGCTGGACATGCTGGCGTTGTTCGGCATCTATCTGGCCGGCATGTTCTACACCACCAATATCTCGGTGGATCAGTACTGGTGGTGGTGGGTGATCCACCTGTGGGTCGAGGCAACCTGGGAGGTGATGGTCGCCTGCATCATGGCTTATGGTTTGATGAGGGTTCTGGGAGTGCGCCGCAAAATCGTCGAGACCTGGCTGTATATCGAGGTCGCGCTGATGTTCGGTTCCGGCATCCTGGGTCTGGGGCACCACTATTTCTGGATCGGTACGCCGGAATACTGGTTCAGCATCGGCGGCTTCTTTTCGGCACTGGAACCGGTTCCACTGGTGGCGATGGTGGTGCACGCGGTGTTTGACGCCGGTGCGCGCCATGCAAAGAATTCCAACCATCCGGCCATGGCCTGGCTGATTGCGCACGCTTTCGGCAACTTCTTTGGCGCCGGAGTGTGGGGCTTCATGCACACCCTGCCGCAGATCAACCTCTACACCCACGGCACGCAGTGGTCTGCCTCGCACGGCCACCTCGCGTTCTTCGGCGCCTACGCCACGATCATCATCGCCATGTTCTATGTGGCGCTGCAGTACTGGAGGGGCAAGACCTGGATGGCTGGAGAGTTGCCGGGCAACGGCTGGAAATGGAAGTGGTCGCTGGGCTTGCTCAATATCGGCATGCTTGGCATGACCGTTTCGATGCTGGTCTCCGGCTATGTGCAGTCGCAGATCGAGCGCGCCATCGAAGGCTCAAGCTGGATTGGATACTTCGCCGCGCAAGCACACCCCTGGTTTGTACAAGGCATGTGGTGGCGCGAACTCTTCGGCGTGATGTTTGCCGCAGGTTTCGTGTTGCTGGTCTGGGATTTGTTGACGATCGGTCGCGGCGAGACGCGGGCAATGCAACCCGCCGTGAGTGAGGAGTAGCCGGGACGCGACGATAAAAGCTCACCCGTGAATCAAGGGTGAGCTTTTTTTGTGCAAAAGTTTTTTCTTACTATTGTTTGGGAGATCAAGATGAAAATCCATGCAAAGAAATCTCATGCGGCTCTGGGCGCTGCGGCCGTGTTGGCCATGCTGTTCCAGGCAAGCCATGTCGCTGCTGAACCGAGGGTGGCGGCTGAAGACGCGGCCCACCACGCCGGGGACTCGCCGGTCGGTGCGGTGCTGATGCACAAGAATGCGAATCCCGATGCGCCGCCGATGACCGCGGCTGAATTCGATCAGGCGCGCCAGCTCTACTTCGAGCGCTGCGCCGGTTGCCACGGGGTCTTGCGCAAGGGGGCGACCGGCAAGCCGCTGACGCCTTCGACCACGCTGGGACAAGGAACGGAATATCTAAAGGCTTTCATCGGCTACGGTTCGCCCGGGGGGATGCCGAACTTCCTGACCTCGGGCGATTTTAACGAGCAGCAGGTCGATCTGATGGCCCGTTATGTGCAGCAGGAGCCGCCGGTCCCGCCGGAATGGGGCATGAAAGACATGCTGGCCAGCTGGAAGCTGGCGGTCAAGCCGGAGGACCGTCCAAAAAAGAAAATGAACAGCGTCAATTTGCGCAATGTGTTCTCGGTCACCTTGCGCGATGCGGGTGAAGTGGCGCTGATCGATGGCGATACCAAGAAAATCTGGGGCATTGTCAAAACCGGCTATGCCGTGCATATCTCGCGCGTCTCCGCTTCCGGGCGCTATGTCTATGTGATCGGCCGCGACGGTCGGGTTGACCTGATCGACATGTGGTATGAACAACCGACCATCGTGGCGACACTCAAGGTCGGCATCGAGGCGCGCTCGGTCGAGACCTCAAAGTTCAAGGGTTATGAGGACAAGTATGCGGTCGCCGGCTCCTATTGGCCGCCGCAATACGTCATTACCGAAGGGGATACGCTCAAGCCGCTGAAGATCGTATCCACGCGCGGCATGACGGTGGACGGCGAATATCATCCGGAGCCTCGCGTGGCATCCATCGTGGCCTCGGTGCTCAAGCCTGAATGGGTGATCAACATCAAGGAAACGGGCATGATCCAGCTGGTGAGCTATGCCGACATAAAAAACCTCAAAACGACCACCATCGAATCTGCCAAATTTCTGCACGACGGCGGCTGGGATTCGACCAAGCGGTATTTCCTGGTTGCGGCCAATGCGTCCAACAAGGTGGCCGTGGTGGATACCAAGCTGGACAAACTGGCGGCATTGGTGGACACGGCAGCCAAGCCTCACCCCGGTCGCGGCGCCAATTTTGTTCATCCGAAATACGGCCCGGTGTGGGCAACCTCGCACTTGGGGGCGGATGTGATCTCGCTGATCGGCACCGATCCCGTCAAGCACAAGAAATATGCATGGAAGGTGGTGCAGGAGCTGAAGAATCACGGCAGCGGCTCGCTGTTTGTGAAGACGCATCCAAAATCCAGCCACTTGTATGCGGATACTCCCCTCAACCCGGATGCAGAGGCCGCCGAATCCGTGACGGTGTATGACATCAGGGATCTGGATAAACCGCCCGTCATCATCAATGTGGCGAAAATGGCCGGATTGCCCGAATCGAGAACGGCAAAACGTGCGGTACATGCCGAATTCAACGCGACAGGGGATGAAGTCTGGTACTCGATCTGGGCGGGCAAGACTGAACCTTCCGCGATCGTGGTGCTGGATGACAAGACGCTGAAGATGAAGGCGGTGATCAAGGATCCGAAACTGATCACGCCGACCGGCAAGTTCAACATCCTGAACACGCAGGATGATATTTACTGATCGTAAGTACGCATGGCAGCGGGCGGGTACTTCCCGCCCTCGGCTTGCAAGCATGCAAAATGATAAAAATACAGATCTGCAACAGCGGCAAAATCATTCTTTGGATTT
>JAVHSB010000271.1:0-2700 GCA_036171955.1 Sideroxydans sp. | reverse complement strand
TTGGATTTCGATTCTGGCCGTGCCGGTAGCGGCATGGGCGGTGGAAAGTAGCGCGCCCGACACACTGGACGAAGTTGTCGTAACCGCGACCCGGTCGGGGCTGGCAGTTGCGGATGCACCGGCGGCGGTGACTGTGGTGAAATCCGAAGCGATGCAAATCAGGAATGTGTCCAGACTCGGCGATGTGCTGGAGCAGGTGCCCGGCCTTTATTTGCGCGGCGGCGCGCTGGGCCAGTCGCAGGGCACATCGGGCACCAGCGGCATGTCCTTGCGCGGCGTGGATCAGAGCAGGACGCTGATCCTGATCGACGGCCAGCCGCTACAGGATTCCAGGGCGGGAAAGGTGAACTGGCAGGTCCCGTTCATCGACGACATCTCGCGTGTCGAAGTGGTGCCCGGCGCGTTTTCCTCCCTGTATGGCAGCAATGCCATCGGCGGCGTCATCAATATCATCACCAAGCAGCCGGACAAGCATGAAATCAGCGCAAAGCTGAAGAAGGGCTGGGGCGATGCCGGCGGCGAGGATGCCAGTGTTTATTTGCGGGACAGACTGGATAACGGCCTGGGCTTCGTTGCGGGGCTCGGCTACCAGAACCGCGCCAGCTACGTGAACGACTTTGTCGTCAAAACACCGTCCGCAGGCGCTCCCGGCACCGTCGTGGTTGCGGGCGCACAACCCATCAGCACCCGCGAAGGCGTTCCGGCCTATCGGGTCGGCGACAAGGGCGCAACGCCATGGCACTCTGCCAATGCAACCGCCAAGCTGTATTACGATCTGAACGCCCGCGACAAGCTCTATGCCGGGGTCCTCTTTCAGGAGATACGGCAAGGCTACACACAGTTCAATACCTATCTGACGGATACCGCCACCGGCCAGCCTGTTGCAAGCGGGACTCTGGATATCAACGGGCAGCGTGTCGTGCTGGCCGAATCGAATTTCGTCAACAATTCACCGCTGCATGAATCCGCCACACGCTATTTTGTCGGCTATGACGGCACTCTGCGGAACGATGATGCGTTGAAGATAGATATTGCCAGGATTAGCCGCGCCTACAGCTTTACCTTTGCGAATTCCGCAGCCACCTGGAGCAGCGGCCCCGGTACCCTGTATGACACGCCGAATTCCGGCATGGATGGGTCGGTCCAGTGGAGCTTTGTGGCCGGTGACCGGCAGGTTCTTGTGACGGGCCTTGCCTTGCATAACGACAAGGCGAACCAGCAAATCTACACGCTGACCGACTGGCGCAATCCGGATACAAAGACCATTGTGACCGGCAGCTACAATGGCAACTCGACCACGACTTCGATTTTTGTGCAGGATGAAATCGGCGCAGCGGATGCGCTCATGATTTATCTGGGTGGCCGGCTGGACAACTGGAGAACCAATGGCGATAGCACTGTCGCAACCAACACCACGATTTATCCTTCGCGCAGTGCCACTACCTTGAGTCCCAAGGCGTCTGCGGTTTTCCGGACGTCCGGAGGCGCAACGCTGCGCACGTCATACGGAAGTTCCTTTCGCGCACCGACCAACGAGGACATGTACACCACAACCGTCCTGGGGCCGACGACCTATAAGGGCGATCCGAACCTCCAGCCCGAGCGGGGCACAACATGGGAAATCGGCGGCGGGCTCGATGTCACGGCAGACACTCGGCTCAATGCCACCTATTACGAAACCCGGCTCAACGATCTGATCTACTCACAACAAACAGCCGTCGCGAATACGAAGCTGAAGATCAATGCCGGCAAAGCCTCGATCCGCGGGGTGGAACTGTCCGTTGTCACCCGGGTTGCGGATTGGCTTGAACTGGATGCCAACTATGCCTATGTTGACTCTACAATGCTGGAAAATGCGGCCGATCCGTTGAGCGTGGGCAAGCGCCTCACCGATTCGCCCAAGAACATTGCCGGCGTCAGTCTGACCGCGACACAGGGGGGATGGTCGGCGTGGTTGAGTGCGCGTTATGTCAGCCATGTTTTCTGGAACGCGCAAAACACCGATGTAGTCGAGGGGGTGCCGGGGAGTTACGACGCGTACACCGTGGCGAATGCCAAATTGGGTTACGCGTTCACACGGAACATCAAGGGCTCGGTCGCAATCAACAATCTGTTCGATACCCGGGCCTACTCATATTTCCTGCTGCCCGGCCGGAACGTCACTGCCGGAATGGATTTTTCGTTCTAGGAAGACGTCGCTCAATTCGGGTTCGTCGACGCATCATATCGGGCTTGCGCGCGCTGTTGCGCCAGCCAGTAGATTTCAGTCAATTCGTCGACATTGATATCCAGCGTGTTGTCCCCCTGCTCCAGCGCCCACTCCAGATCTGTCTGTTCGGGAAGGATGAAGACCTGTGTGGAGGGAGGCGTTGCCGGGGCGGGGTTTGCCGGCAGGTGTGGATAAGTCCTGCGCGGCAGTGCGTTGTTGATGAGCAAGGCCAGCAGCAGCATTATCCCGGCATTGGCGACCACGATCAGCATCGTCCAGAGCAGCCCCATTTGCTGGAACTGGCTTGCGCCCAGCACCAGTGTCAATGCGGTCGCGGCACCGGGCGGATGCAGGCAGTTCAACACATACATCAGGAATATCGCGCCGCCGACCGCGATGCCCGCCGCCAGCAGCGGATCGGGGATATAGGCGATGCTCAACCAGCCGCACAGCGCGGAAAAAAAATGTCCGCCGACCAGATTCCACGGTTG
>JAVHSB010000270.1:0-1718 GCA_036171955.1 Sideroxydans sp. | reverse complement strand
TTTGATGCGCGATTGGTCTAACACGTAACTGCGAATTTGGTGTCCCCAGCCGATATCGGACTTGGTATCTTCCAGCGCCTGTTTCTTCTCATTGCGCTTGCGCAACTCTTCTTCGTACATGCGCGACTTCAGCATGGACATGGCCTCGGCGCGGTTCTTGTGCTGCGAGCGGTCATTCTGGCATTGCACGACGATGCCGGTCGGGACGTGGGTGATGCGCACCGCCGAGTCGGTCTTGTTGATGTGCTGGCCGCCCGCGCCCGAGGCGCGGTAGGTGTCGATGCGGAGATCCGCCGGGTTGATGTCGACCTGGATCGAATCGTCCACTTCGGGATAGACGAAGACGCTGGAGAAAGAGGTATGGCGGCGGTTGCCCGAGTCGAACGGCGACTTGCGCACCAGGCGATGCACGCCGGTTTCGGTGCGCAGAAGACCGTAGGCGTATTCGCCGCTCACCTTGATGGAGGCGCCTTTGATGCCTGCCACTTCGCCATCGGATTGTTCCAGCACTTCGACTTGGAAACCTTTGCGTTCGGCATAGCGCAGATACATGCGCAGCAGCATGGCAGCCCAGTCCTGCGCTTCGGTGCCGCCGGAGCCGGCCTGGATGTCGAGGAAGCAATTGCTGGCATCGAGTTCGCCCGAAAACATGCGGCGAAATTCCATGTCGGCGACCAGCTTCTCGGTCTGCGCTATATCGTCGGCAATGCTCAACAGGCTGACGTCATCATTCTCCGCCCGGGCCATTTCCATCAGCTCGCCATTGTCGCTGAGCGACTGCTCGACTTTTTGCAGGGTGAGCACGATGCCTTCCAGCAGCTTGCGTTCGCGCCCGAGCTCCTGCGAGCGTTTGCTGTCCTGCCAGACGGCCGGGTCTTCGGAAAGTACGACGACTTCGGTCAGGCGTTCCTGCTTGCCGTCGTAGTCAAAGATACCTCCGTAATTCGAGGTCGCGCTCGCGCAGATCCTGGATCTTGTTGGTCAGTGCATTGAGTTGTTCGGCTTCCATTTTCGTGTGTTTTGTAGCTGCTTTGAAAGGCCGCGATTATACACGCCAGGAGAGGGGCGCAGGAGCCGCGGTGGCGCATCCGTTCAGAACAGGAACAGGCCGAGCACGACCCCGCTGGTGATGGCGGCAAAACCGAGTGCTATCTGTCTGGCCAGAGCCCTGCCGCCAATTGAAGCGGCCAGGCCGAACTTGAACACCATGTTGGAAATGAAGGCGAGCGTGATCGAGATGACCGCCTGTTCGTTATCCAATTTCCCCATTTGCAAAAGGCGCAGACTGGACAGGGTGATGGCATCGACATCGGTCAGGCCGGAAGCGATGGCCACACCATACAGACCGCCGCTTCCAGCCACATCCGACAGCCAGGCCGAACAGAGCAGCACGACCACGAACAGCAGGCCGAAGCCGAGTGCGGCGTGCAACTCGGTCGGGTTGGCGGTTTTCGGCAGCGGCAGGTCGGCCTTGCCCGACAGATGGCGCCAACTGTATGCGGTGGCGGCCATGCCGCAAAGCAGTCCCAGTCCGGCTACCGGGAGCAAGGCGCGGAGAATGCCCGGAGAAACGAGGCTGCTTACCACGGCCAGCCGGATCAGTACGACCTGGCTGGCGATCAGGATGATGACGGCAGCCAGACGTCGCATGTCCGGGTTGAGGTTGCTGTGACGGGCATAGAGCAGGGTGGTGGCCGTGCTGGAAACCAGCCCCCCCA
>JAVHSB010000269.1:0-8631 GCA_036171955.1 Sideroxydans sp. | reverse complement strand
CCCGCTTGCGCTTGCCGCGCTGCTGCTGCCGGCCTTCGCCGCACAGGCCGAACAGGCGGACCACGAACAGCCGGTGCATCTGGAGGCCGACCGCGTGCTGATCGACGATGCGCGCCAGTTCAGCCGTTTCGAGGGGCGGGTGCAGATCAGGCAGGGCACGCTGCTGATCCGCGCCGACAAGCTTGAAGTGCGCGAAGACGCCGCAGGTTTTCAGCACCTGACCGCCTACGGCCAGCCGGCCAGCTTCCGCCAGCGCTATGAAGGCTCGCAGGAATATGCCGAGGGCGAGGGCGAGCGCATCGAATACGACATGCGCGCCGAAACGCTGGATTTGTTCGGGCAGGCGCGGGTGAAACGCAGCGCCGACGAAGTGCGCGGGGCGCGCATCACCTACAGTACGCGCACCGAGGTGTTCGAGGCGATGGGCGATGGCAGCGCACCCGATCAGGACAGCGCGCGCGTGCGCGCGGTGATCCATCCCAAACCCCAATCCCCTCCTCATCCTTCTGTTCCGCTGCCGATGCAGCCGAGCAAAGGGCTGACCCCACCCCTTTCCGCGAAACCCTGACATGAGCGAATTGCGCACCACCTCCCTCAAGAAAAGCTACCGCGCCCGCACTGTGGTGCATGACGTGTCTTTGAGCGTGCACAGCGGCGAAGTGGTCGGGCTGCTCGGCCCCAACGGCGCCGGCAAGACCACGAGTTTCTACATGATTGTCGGGCTGGTGGCGGCAGACGGCGGCGAGATCAGCATCGACGGCGTGCCGATCACGCATCTGCCCATCCATCGCCGCGCCCGGCTCGGTCTCGCCTATCTGCCGCAGGAGGCGTCCATCTTCCGCCGCATGACGGTCAGCGAGAATATCGAGGCGGTGCTCGAATTGCAGGAACACACGGCGCAGGAGCGCTGCGAGCGGCTGGAAGCCCTGCTCAACGACCTGCATATCACGCATATTCGCAACAACCCCGCGATCAGCCTTTCCGGCGGCGAGCGGCGGCGGGTCGAAATCGCACGCGCGCTGGCCACCGACCCGCGCTTCATCCTGCTCGACGAGCCGTTCGCCGGTGTGGACCCGATCGCGGTGCTCGACATCCAGCGCATCATCGGTTTTCTCAAGGCGCGCAACATCGGGGTGCTGATCACCGACCACAATGTGCGCGAGACGCTGGGCATCTGCGACCGCGCCTATATCATCAACGCCGGCGCGGTAATGGCGGAAGGACGGCCCGACGAAATCATCTATAATGAGGGCGTGAGGAAAGTGTATCTGGGCGAGCATTTCAAGCTGTAGCAGGCCGTTGAAAACGTAGCGAGGTTGGTCAGATGCAAGGCGCACGGAGCGCAGCGACCGCGACATATCAAGTGGATAGGCGAAGGAGCGAGCACCGCGCAACACAGCAAATGGCCTACCGCAGTCGTTTTTCAACGGTCTGTCAGGCAGCGCCGCCCGACAATCAGACAGTAAAGATGAAACCCGCTCTCCAACTGCGCCAATCGCAACAACTCCTGCTCACCCCGCAGTTGCAGCAGGCTATCCGCCTGTTGCAGCTATCCACGGTCGAGGTCGATCAGGAGAGCGAGCGCATGCTGGAACAGAATCCCTTGCTGGAGCGGGTGGATGAAACGAGCGCCCCAGCCGGCCCGCAGGCCACGTTCGATGCCGCGCCGGCCGCTCCCGGTGAACAATCGGCGCCGGACGCGGGCGAGGATCGCAACGACAGCCAGGACTGGCCGGAGCCGACTTTCGGCAGCGCCGCGCATGCGCCGGACGACGAGGACGAGGGACATAGCGAAATCGCGGCCGAGCGCCCCGGTTTGCGCGAACACCTGTTGTGGCAATTGAATATGAGCCCGCTCGAGGCGCGCGACAAGCAACTGGTCGGGCTGCTCATCGATGCGCTGGACGAAAATGCGTATCTGACGCAGCCGCTGGCCGAGATTTTCGAGCTGCTCCCGGCCGAACTCGGCATCACCCCGGAAGACCTGGAAACCGCGCTGGTGCAGTTGCAGCACCTGGACGCGCCCGGCATCGGCGCGCGCGACCTGGGCGAGTGTCTGTCGCTGCAATTGCGCGTGCTGCCCGAAGACACGCCGGGGCGAGAACTGGCACTGGCCATCGCGGGCTCGCACCTGGAACTGATGGCGGCGCACGACTTCAGCAAGCTGAAACGCGTGCTGCATTGCGACGACGACGCGCTGCGCTGCGCGCAAAACCTGATCACCCATCTGCAGCCGCGCCCGGGCCAGGCATTCGAGCAGCGTGCCGCAGACTATGTGCTGCCGGACGTGCTGGTTGAAAAAGTGGGCGGCCTCTGGAAAGCGCGCCTCAATCCCGAGGCGATGCCGCGCCTGCGCGTCAATCAGGTGTATGCGGACATCCTGCGCCAGCGCGGCAACGGCAATGCGCAGGGCTTGTCCACCCAGCTGCAGGAAGCCCACTGGTTCATCAAGAACCTGCAGCAGCGTTTCGACACCATCCTGCGCGTGGCGCAGGCGATCGTGGAACGCCAGCGCGCCTTCCTCGAACACGGCGACATCGGCATGCGCCCGCTGGTGCTGCGCGAAATCGCCGAACAGCTCGAACTGCATGAATCGACCATTTCGCGCGTGACCACGCAGAAATTCATGCTCACCCCGCGCGGCATTTATGAATTCAAGTATTTCTTCGGCAGCGGTCTCGCCACCGAAGCGGGCGGCGCCTGTTCTTCCACCGCCATCCGCGCACTCATCAGGCAACTGGTCGGCGGGGAGGATGCCAGACATCCGCTCAGCGACAGTCGCATGTCGGAAATCCTGTCACAGCAGGGTATATTGGTCGCCCGTAGGACCGTGGCAAAATACCGCGAGGAAATGAACATCCTTGCGGTGAATCATCGTAAATCACTCTAACCATAAAGGAGCAGGCAATGAACCTCAACCTCACCGGGCATCATCTGGAAATCACCCCCGCCATCCGCGCGCACGTGTTGAGCAAGCTGGACAAGGTCAAACGGCATTTCGACAATGTGATCGATATCAGCGTCGTGCTGTCCGTGGACAAGCTGTCGCAGAAGGCCGAGGCCACCCTGCACGTTTCCGGCAAGAACCTGTTTGCCGATGCCACCGACGAGAATCTGTATGTCGCGATCGATGCCCTCGTGGATTCCCTGGACCGGCAGGTGCTGAAGCACAAGGAAAAATTCGAGGCGCGCCGGCACGACCAATCCGGCAAGCAGCACGCCGCAGAATAAAGCATTGCACGGAGCGGCCCCCGCGGCCGCCCTTTTCAATAGGTAAATCGACATGAGCCTGATCGGCAAATATCTGACCCCGGATTGCGTGTTGCTCGACGGCGAATCCACCAGCAAAAAACGCGTGTTCGAACGCGTCGGCATCCTGTTCGAGAACGCGCACGGCATCGGCCGCGCGCAGGTGTTCGACAGCCTGTTCGCGCGCGAGAAACTCGGCTCGACCGGTCTGGGACAGGGGGTGGCGATCCCGCATGGCCGCGTCAAGGGCCTCAAGGATGCAATGGCGGCATTTGTCAAGATGGAGCATGCCATCCCGTTCGATGCGCCCGACGGCCTGCCGGTCAGCTTCATCTTCATCCTGCTCGTTCCGGAGCGCGCCAACGATCTGCATTTGCAGATATTGGGCGAGCTGGCGCAGATGTTCAGCGAACCGTCGTTCCGCGAGCAATTGCAGGCGATCGACGACCCCGTGGCGATCCATCGCTTGTTCATCGACTGGAAAGCCTGAAGATCATGGCTTCCCTCCGGCACACGCTAATGCAACCCGCCTTCCCGCAATCCGCGCCTGCAAGCGTGCGCGGCGGATTCGGCGCAGCACGGATGCGGGACTGAACGGCCATGGCCCGGGTCAACATCCGCCAACTGTTCCAGGACAAGCAGGAACGCCTCGGCTTGATCTGGGTGGCCGGTGCCGAGGGTGCCGACCGCACGCTGGATGGCGACACGGTCAGTGCCAGCAACTGGGGGCTGATCGGGCACATGAACCTGGTGCATCCCAACTGGATCCAGGTGTTCAGCGACACCGAGCTGGATTACCTGCACTCGCTTTCCCCGGCCGAACTGGCCACCGCCCTGAACACCCTGGACAGCCACAAGCCCAGTTGCCTGATCGTTGCCGGCAACACCGAGATCCCCAACGGGCTGGTTGATTTTGCCAACCGCAGCGGCACTCCGCTGTTCCGCTCCCCGCTCGGCAGCGTGCATCTGATGTGGATGGTGCGCCATTACGTGGTCAAGGCGCTGGCCGAATCCGGCTCCCGCCACGGCGTGTTCCTCGACGTGCTCGGCGTGGGCGTGATGATCACCGGCGACAGCGGGGTGGGCAAAAGCGAGCTGGCGCTGGAACTGATCACGCGCGGCAACGGCCTGGTCGCGGATGACATGGTCGATCTTTACCGCATCTCGCCCGAGGCGCTCGAAGGGCGCTGCCCGGAGCTGTTGCGCGACATCCTGGAAGTGCGCGGGCTCGGCATGCTCAATATCCGCACCATGTTCGGCGAGACCGCAGTGCGCCGCAAGAAAAGCCTGAAACTGATCGTGCATCTGTACCGGCCGCAAGCCGACGACCTAGCCAAACTCGACCGCCTGCCGCAGTCCGGCACCGAAGAGATCCTTGGCGTCGCCATCCGCAAGGTCGAGATTCCGGTGCTCGCGGGGCGCAATCTCGCTGTGCTGGTGGAGGCCGCCGCGCGCAACTTCGTCCTGCAGCAGCGCGGCATCGACACCATGCAGGATTTCATCGCGCGCCAGGCGCAGCAGTTGAGCGAAGACTGACGGCCATGCAATTCTTTCTGATCAGCGGCCTGTCCGGTTCCGGCAAGAGCGTCGCGCTGAAGACGCTGGAAGATGCCGGTTTTTACTGCGTTGACAACCTGCCGGCCGAGCTGCTGCCGAACCTGGTCGAAAACCTGCGCCAGGCGGGTTATGAGCGCATTGCGGTGAGCATCGACGTGCGCAGCGGCGGCAGCGTGCGCCGGCTGCCGCAGCATATCGCGGCGATCAAGGCACAGGGACTGGATGTGCACGTGCTGTTCCTCGAAGCGCAGGCGGAAGCGCTGGTGAAACGATTCTCCGAAACGCGCCGCATGCATCCCCTGAGCGACGGTGCACGCACGCTGCCCGAGTGCGTCGCCTACGAGCGCGAATTGCTGGCCGAGATCAGCGCCATCGGCCACCACATCGATACCAGCGGGCTCGGCGCCAATGCCCTGCGCGCCTGGGTCAAGGAATTCATCCGTCTCGACCGCGCCCGCCTGACCCTGCTGTTCCAGTCCTTCGGCTTCAAGCACGGCATCCCGCTCGACGCCGATTTTGTGTTCGACGTGCGCTGCCTGCCCAATCCGCATTACGATTCTGCGCTGCGCCCGTTGACCGGCCGCGAGCAGCCGGTGATCGACTTTCTCGAAGCCACGCCTGCGGTGCAGCAGATGTATGGCGACATCCGCGATTTCATCGCACGCTGGCTGCCCGACTTCGTGGCCGACAACCGCAGCTACCTGACCGTCGCCGTCGGCTGTACCGGCGGGCAGCATCGCTCGGTCTATTTCGCCGAGCGCCTCGCCCGGCATTTCCGCACCCAGCAGCAGGTGCTGCTGCGCCACCGCGAGCTCACGGGTTAAAACCCCTTGGCCACAGAGAACACAGAGATCACAGGGAAAGTCGCAGCCCCGCAGGCTGCCGCTGTTTTCTTCCTGGATCTCCGTGTAACCTGTGGCTCATGATTTTGTGGTTCGGACTGCATGCCATTTCTTTCACACATCAAGCCCGGCGATTACCTCACCCTGCTGACGAGCGCGATCTGCGTCGTCCTGCTCGCCTTCAAGCTGTGGCACGGCGGGGTCGCGGATACTGCCGTCATCCGCAGCGGCGGCAAGGTATTCAAGGAAGTCCCGCTGTCGCGCGACCAGCGCATCGAAGTGCCCGGCCCGCTTGGGATCAGCATCATCACCATTGAAAAGTTGCGGGTCCGCATCAGCAGCGATCCTAGTCCGCGCCAGTATTGCGTGCGCCAAGGCTGGCTGCAGCGGGCGGGCGAGATCGCCCTCTGCCTGCCGAACCAGGTCAGCGTCGAATTAACGGGCGGGCAAAAGAAATATGACAGCCTCAACTACTAAAATCAGTACTGAGTTCAGAGTGCCGAGTGCCGAAAAAACCTCTGCCCCGCTCCTGCTTGGCGTTCAGTGCTCAGCACTCGGTACTGTTTTATGACGATGACGACCACGCTCAAGCTCGACACCACCACCGAGGACCACCACATCGCAAAGATGGCGGCAGTGGCACTGGGACTGACCGTGCTGGAAAACGCCATTCCCTCGCCGTTGCCCGGCGTCAAACCGGGACTGGCCAACATTGTCACGCTCATCGTGCTGGCGCGCTTCGGCTGGCGTGCGGCCGCATGGGTTGCGCTGCTGCGCGTGGTGGCCGGCAGTCTGCTGTTCGGGAATTTCCTCGCGCCCGGCTTTTTCCTCAGCCTGGCCGGCGCCCTGTTGAGCCTGTTCGTGCTCGCATTTGTCCGCCATCTGCCGGCGCGCTGGTTTGGCGCCGTGACCCACAGCATTCTGGCCGCCTTCGCCCATATAGCCGGGCAGATGACCGTGGTCTATCTGTGGCTCATTCCGCATGCGGGGATTGCCTACCTGATCCCCCTCTTTGCCGCAGCCGCCCTGGTGTTCGGAACCGTGAACGGTTTGGTCGCGGCGCAATTCATGGAAGACAAAACTACTCGCGACAGCGACGCCGCGAAAATGCAGAATGCAAATCCATAATCCATCCGCAAGGTTCACGCACACCAAACGGACTTATGCCGTTTGCCGGTTTGGTTTACTCTGTGCCTCCGTGCCATTGTGGTGAATCCTTCATGAAAACCATCACCCTCGCCTTCACCGGCGCATCCGGCCTGCCCTACGGCATGCGTCTGCTCGAATGCCTGCTCACCAGCGGCCTGCGCGTGCATCTGGTCTATACCCAGGCCGCGCAGATTGTCGCCAAGCAGGAACTGGGGCTTGTATTGCCCAGCCGCCCGCAGGAAGCGGAGCAGTTCTTTGCCGGGCGCTGCGGCAACTTCAGCGGCGAACTCAAGGTCTTCGGCATCCAGGACTGGTACGCGCCGATGGCCTCGGGCTCCAACCCCGGCGACGCAATGGTCGTCTGCCCCTGCACCATGGGCACGCTCGGCAAGATCGCGGCCGGCATCAGCGACGACCTGATCGCGCGCGCCGCCGATGTCATGCTGAAGGAACAACGCAAGCTGATCCTCGTCCCGCGCGAGACGCCCTTCTCCGCCATCCACCTTGAGAACATGCTCAAGCTGGCACGCGCCGGCGCCACCATCCTGCCGCCCAATCCCGGCTTCTACCATCATCCGCAAAGCGTGCAGGATCTGGTGGATTTCGTCGTCGCGCGGATCCTCGACCATCTCGGCGTGCCGCATGCGCTGATGCAAGCATGGGGCAAATAAAACCAGCGGTATCTCGTCGAAAGAAAAAAGGCTTGCACTGCTGCAAGCCTTTTTCGTTTGGTGGGCCCTCCCGGACTTGAACCGGGGACCAAAGGATTATGAGTACCCACTAAAACCTGTTTTGAGGTGTTGATTGCCATTCTGAAAACTATCCAAAACACACAAAACCCCGCCATTGCTGATATTTTCCGTTTTATTGGTGTTGATGGGCATTCCGCGATATTGCTATAATTTGCCTACACAGTGCCTACACGGAAAGGTGGATGCCATGAAACGGGCAAACTTCACGACTGAACGGGTTGCAGGGTTCAAGTGCCAGACAGGTAAAAAGCAGAGCATCTATTGGGACGGGAAAACGCCAGGGTTAGGTTTGCGCGTGACCGTTGCCGGTTCCAAAGCATTCATATTTGAAACACGCCTAAACGGAAAAACCATCCGCATGACCATAGGCGACCCGCGCAACTGGCCTATTGGCAAAGCGCAAGCCGAGGCATCACGCCTCAAGGTGATGACTGACCAAGGCATAGACCCGCGCCAAGTTAAAGCCGATGCAATCGCCGCCAAGGAAACCAAAGCCGCCGCCTTGAGTGCCAAGAAAGCCCGCGAAACGGTGACAGTGGGCAAGGCATGGGGCGAATATGTGAAGGCAACAAAATCCGCATGGGGTGCGCTTCACTTGCGCGACCATAAAAAAGCAATGCAGGCCGGTGGCGAAAAGTGCAAGCGTGGCAACAAGCTAACCGAACCAGGTGCGCTATATTCGCTTGCAACAGTTCGCCTTGTGGATATAACCCCCGAACTGCTGACAGAGTGGGCCAAGGTGGAAGGCGCGAAGCGACCCGCCCGCACCCGCAACGCCCGCACCCTGCTTTCCACTTTCCTGAATTGGTGCGCTGCGCATCCTACCTACAAGACAATCATCACCAGCAACGCTGCGCAAGCGAAGGAAGTGAAAAAGCACATAAGCAAACCCAAGCCAAAAAATGATGCGTTACAGCGTGAGCAATTACCCGCATGGTTCAAAGCCGTGAAACAAATCGGGAACCCCTGCATAGCCGCATATTTGCAAGCAATGTTACTTGTGGGGCCAAGGCCGAACGAGTTGATAACCCTGCGGTGGCAAGATGTGGATTTTCAGTGGGGGAAAAAAACAATTCACGACA
>JAVHSB010000268.1:0-8636 GCA_036171955.1 Sideroxydans sp. | reverse complement strand
GGCTGAACGACTCGGCCATCGTTTGCAGCGTCACCGTCTTGCCGGTGCCGGTGGCACCGGTGATCAGCCCGTGGCGGTTGGCCATTTGCGGCAGCAACAAGAGTTCGTGCCGGGTGTTTTTTGCGATGAGCAGTGGCGCGGTCATGTTTTTCCGTATTCTCCGAATGATGAAATTACTGGTTCTTTGAAGTCGCAAGGATAGCTACTGCCCCCGCTGGCAGCAACCGGATTGATTGGGCGGCCGCGGACCTTAAGGCGGGGCTGAATTTATCCATCCTGGTCTAAATATGCAGTTTGGCAGCGTTGGGCGGTTCGCCGCCGCGCGACAGCGCCGGTTCGCATTGCGAATCGGCGGGAAGGGAGCGGCTAACCGTCCGGATTGAACGCGAGAGGATACTGATACGCCATGCCCGTTACGGCATCCTCGGCCTGGCCGTGCCGCTCTGGCGAACCGATGAACGCAATGCACGCAGTACGTTCTGGACCGTGCGGAGCTGCATCTTTCTCACCGGAGACGGCGGGCTTTTCTCATCCGGGATTTCCGTGCCGTAACCCGGTTTGTCGATGACCACGCTGCCGTATTCATTGGAGACGATAATGGAGGTTTGCTTCCCTTCTTCCTCGGGTTCCAGCAGCACGATCTTGGCCGAAGCATCAATGGTCACCCCATCCTTCTCCTGCCGGTCGATCACTTCCCCCTCGACCTGCGTACCGCGTATGCCGATGGTGGCGACCCTTGCGCTGACCTTCATGTCGTGACCTTTGGCATGCGCGATCAAACCGGACACGAAACGGAACATGCCCTTGATGATCCTGGAATGGAATGCATCCTCCTCCGCACCCTGTTTGTATTTGAACTTGTCGATCACGAACTCCGTGTTTGGCCCCAGGGAGAAGCGCGACTGATCGGCAAACTGGATGTGGAGGCTGGTCCTCGTGTTGGTCCAGATGCGCTCGCCCGCATGGATTGGGTCGCCAACCGCCAACTTGCGCGCGCTGCCATCCGGCTGTCGCGCTTCGGCAATGTTGTCGCCAGTCATGCGCGAGACCGTTCCCGCAGAAAGAGGTGCTTCAGCAGCCTGCACCGCGAACGGCGAAGCCATAGCCATAGCCACCAGCAGAAACAAGCATGTCAAACAATTCCGGTATGTCATTTCATTCTCCTTGGAAGATCAACGATCGCTCCAGCCCCTACGGCGGCTGGCACCAGCTCGCGCGTCAGCCGCTTGCTGACGCCCGGCAGGAAGACATTTCCTTTAATCCGGGCGGGCAGATAGCGGGCCGTGATTGCTTGCCGGCCCTCCTTGAAGCGCCCTAAATCCTTGCGCGTCACCACCATCCTCGCCTGACCTTTTGCATCGAGCCTGACCGGCTTGCCCAGAGCCTTGTCGCCGAGCATGAACTGTACCGTGCCCGCGGGAACCTTGCGGATGCCAGGCACTTTCGGCACAACCGCAGCATGCCGCACCACCCTGGCAGTCAGCACCAGTTCGCCGCGTGCGTTCAGCTTGTCCGCAGGTCGCACGATAACGTTGACCGCACCCAGCCGAATCTGCTGATTCAAGAGATGGCCTTTGGCGAGGCCCTTATGGCCCATCACCCGAACGTCGAACACGCAGTCGGCCTTTTCGTTTTTGCCCGCGACTTCACGACAGGCGAGTAGCGCAGCCTTGCGCTCGAGCGGTTTGGCGACCGGCCCGGTGGTGCCCGTGTCATACGGCCCGTTCTCCGTCGGCCATGCCTTGTTGGTGAAGGTCGCGGTCGCTGTGTCAGGGGCATAGTCGAACAAGCTGGTGTCTTCGTTAACACGCCATGAATCCGCGAACTTCACGTACAGCTCGACATAACGGTCATGCAAAGCGGCAGGCTTCGCAGCAAACGCGGAACCATCCGACAGTCTGGGCAGCCAGCTTCCATTGCTGCGCGCCCCCATGATGCCGTCATAGGCCGGCGTGTGGAACACGGAGACATGCAGCCACCATGCGCCGTAGAAAGGCCAGGAGCTGGTGTTCACCATCAGTGTGGTCTGGTCCGGGAAATCGATCTGGATGCCGCCGGTTTGCGCCAATATTCTGCCGTCGTCACCCAGATCGATGCCGCCCGCGGGCAATGTCGTCGGCACTCCATCCACGCGCAATATGAACGTTCCGGCCGCCGCATTGGGACCGGTATCCGGCTGATAGGTCACGCGATGCTGGCCGACGCGCGCCGCGACCGCTGTATTGACGCTCACCCCGCTGGTGAGGCCGCTGTACGGATCGGGCAGCGGCGGTGCAGTCGGAACTGCCGCCATGCGCAACTGTATCTCCATAGCCCCCGCGACGCGCAGCGCCACGAACTCGCCCACTCCCTGGAAGTCGTAGTGCAGGCCATCCACGGTGAAGATGTGCGGGTCGCCGACGGCGGTGGCATCGGAGTCGCTGCACAGGGTAGGCCCGTTTTCCAGGGTAATGTGGCCATCGGTATAGGACACACATACTTTCATGTGCCCGCCAAGATCGGTGCTTTGCAAAATATATTGGTTGCTGTCCATGCCGACAGCCGTTGCATCGCGCCACCATTGATAGTGGAATGCCCCCAGCCCGTCAGCATCGCTGATTCCTGTCGTGAGTGCAGTGAGCAGTTGCGGGGGGGTTCTGTTGCCGCTTGCATCCGGTGGGTCGATGACCGGCTTGCCGACGGGTGCATCATTGACGTTTGCGACGGCAGCCGTCGGATTGCTGGTGACATTCTCGACCGCGCCATGACCATCGGTGTAGGCAACCCGAACGCTGATGGTCAGTCCGACATCTGCATCGTCAAGGGTATAGGTGCTGCCGGTCGCGCCACCGATGCTGGCACCAGCCCGCAGCCATTGATAACTGAATGCGCCCAGCCCGTCCGCATCCGAAATGCCGCCCGTATTCGCAGCAAGCGTCTGGTCTTCAGTTGCGCCACCGCTGATCGTGGGCAGACCCAGCGGCGCATCATTGACGTTTGCGACGGCAGCCGTCGGAGTGCTGGTGACATTCTCGACCGTGCCATGACCATCAGTGTAAGAAACCCGCACGCTGACGCTTAGTCCCACATCGGCATCTCCAGGGGCGTAGGTATTGCCGGTCGCTCCGGGGATGTCTGCCCCTTCTCGTATCCACTGATAACTGAATGAACCCAGCCCGTCCGCATCCGAAATGCCGCCGGTATTGGCTGTGAGCACCTGATCCTCAATTGCGCCGCCGCTGATCGTGGGTATCCCCAGCGGCGCATCATTGACGTTGGCAACAGCAACTGATGGAGTGCTGGTGACATTTTCTGCAGTGCCTCCGCCATCGACATACGAGACCCGGACACGGATGGTTTGACCCACATCCGCATCGACCAGGGTGTAAGTACCGCCGTTAGCGCCGCCTATGGCGACTCCGTTTCGCAGCCATTGATAGTGGAATGCACCCAGCCCGTCCGCATCGGCGATACCACCGGTATTGGCAGAGAGCATCTGGTCCTCGGTGACTGTGCCGGTGATAGTGGGCAGTCCCAGCGGCGGATCATTCACGGCCATGCCGCTTATCACCTTGGTCCCCGTAAGGGCGGGTGAAAAACCGTCTGTCATCGAGGTGGCTATGTCGAAACTGCCATTGAAATTCGGTGCCGGTGTGAACGCCACGCCGGCGAGCAATGCGTTCACGTCTGCGAGCGGTCCGGATGCGCTCCAGACACCGCCGGCAAAGGTTGAAGTGACTATGCCTGAAGTGGCGGTGGAGAGGGTTCCCGCCGCGGTATTTGAGAGCGTTAATGTCGCGGTGATTGCGGCGCAACCATTGGCATCCGTGACAACGATATCCGCAAGATCGAGCACCGTGTCTTCGAAATAGGTTTCCGCAGCTGCCAGGGCTGCAGCCGATGGCGTATTGGCGTGCAGCGCGCGATAGATGTCCAGGCGCGGCATCCAGTCACTGGCGCCCGCAGGAGGATAGGCAACATGCACATTCGAACCGCTGGTTTTCAGTGTGGATTCGATCTGGTCCAACGGCACGCCGCATGATTTCAGTAGCGCCGCTGCACCGGAAACCATGGGTGCGGAGAATGAGGTGCCTGTAACGCCGGTGTAATTTCCATCCGGAGGCTGGACACCATTCGTGGTCGTGCGGATATCGCACCCCGGTGCGGCGATATCCACCCATGCGCCGTAATTGCTTGTACTTTGGCGCTGATCAACCGATCCGCAAGTGCCCCCCGAGGTGCTGTTGGCCACAGTGATGAACAATGATTTGTGCACAAGACCCGCATTCAGGTCGTTGCACCGGGCCGGATAAATCCCGCTCCCGTTCAGCCCCTCGTTTCCTGCCGCATTGACGACTACTGCCACAGCCTGGCCGCCCTGCCATACCGCCCCTTCGATCGCGGCACATACGGGCGTCCAATCCGCAAAAGCATTGACGGCATTGAAACTCGCGTTGACCACGTTTGCCAATCCATGACTGGCGGTATAGGTTGCAGCCGCGTTGAAACCGGCCACCATTCCCGTGTAAACGACACTCCCTCCAACGATGGCTGTTTGCGTCGAATTGGTTATGATTGAATGAATCTTGCTGCCATAGGCAATCCCTGCAATTCCAATCACATTATTTGTCTGGGCGGCGATGACGCCGGCAACCTGGGTGCCATGACCGGTCGAATCGTCGTTCGCGCCGCCACAATCATCTTCCGCGATCTGGCAATTGCCGGGCGACGTGCCGAAGTCGGGGTGCAACCTGTCCAGACCCGAGTCGAGAACTGTGACGATCACGGAGCTTGCCGCACTCGCATCCCAGCCGGTGGCCCCAAAATTCCACACATCCTGCGCGCGCACCAGTTGCAGCCCATGCTGATTCGGATATAAAGCATCCGCAGACGCAAGGCTGCCGATGGCATTGATCGATGCCGTAACCACTTCCGGCCTTGTCCGCAGTTTCCCAACCAACTCCTGCAAGCGGCTTGCACTGGCGCGGGACGAAAGTTTTAGCTGGAAGAAGTTCAGCGCTGGAATACTGCCGGCAACCTGGGCATCGAGGTCGGCGGCCAAGCGCCGGATCGCGGCGGTCCGGGTGCTCTTCCTGACCGTGAACACCAGTTCGTTGGCAACCGCTTGCGCACCATCCGGGAACTCCGCCGGGTGCGCGATATCGGAAGGTTCGATCCGCAGCGGGAATGCGCTCACGCACAAAGCGAAAGGAGTCGAAGAAACTTCGGTCCTGCCGGAAAGCATGAACACCTTGTAGTTGAAGCATGTATCAGGCTTCAAGCCGGTTGTGTCAACGACCATGGTGGTGCCATATACGCCATCCCCGGCCACGGGATCGCCGTCCTTGCCCCGGTCGTTCATGGCAACAGGTTTTTGATTTCCGCTACGCTGGAGATAAACGGAAGCCCTGCTTTTGGGCTTGCCCGCCAGCCTGACACTGAAGCGAACATTAGTTTTGCCGCTGCCTGCTTTCAGGGCATAAGGCTCAGCGCGAGGTTGCAGCGGCCTCGCTCCATATTCCGGTTCTGCCCGATGTGTGACTTTTGCAGCGGCCGGAGCGGCATTTGCCAACTGCGGAAATAAAAAGATAGCAAGGGCCAGTCCAGATACCAGAAACGGGAAACGTTTCATCGGATCTCTTGCGGACACGAGTGCTTGCATTGCTTCCCCTCCACTGAAAATCTGCCTGTCGCTCCGGGAACTATTTTGTCGTCAGCTCCGCGAGCACTTGCGGCCAAACTTTGCTCCAGCAACAACTGTGATCCTGTTTGGGATACTCCCTGAAGATTGCCCCTGCCTGCTGTGAGATCGCAGCGCGCACTAGTTGCGGCGGCACGTTGTCATCCTCGGCCCCTGTGTAATGCAGCTGCCGGATGTCGGCCCGTAATGGCGGTCGCAGCGCCGGGTTGAGCGAGCCATCCAGGGGCTGTTGCCCGTGCAGTTGAGTCCATGCCGCCGTGTCCAGATTGGCTGCCACCGTCACTAACGCCACCACTCTCGGCTGACGTTCCGCCAACAGCATCGCCAAAGTTCCGCCGCCGCTGTATCCCAGCAGCACCATCGACCGATAACCGGTTGTGGCACCATCCAGTGCGGCAGACATGCTGGCCACAATCTCTTCCGAGTAACGCTTGTTTGTCCATTTCTCCGGCGTGCATGCACTGTCGCGCAAACCGTGGTAACAGGGCCGCCCCAGATACAGGCTCGGCGCCGGGTCGCGCGTCATCAGATCGAACATCAGGGGCTTGCGCGGCGTAGGGTCGGGAGCGGGTGTTCCCCTGCGCAGCCAGGGTGTGCCATCGCCTTCCAGGTACACGTGCAATGCATGGTGATTTGTGGCCTGCCCTTGCTTGAAATATGCGATATGGTCGAAACCATCCCCATGCAACACCATCCTGCGATAGCCCAGTTCTGTTGCACGTGTGTCCAGACGCTGCGCCGGAGAGGCGCAGCCGCAGAATTGGATGGAAAGGAAGAGGGCGACGAACAGGCATGGCGTGCGCACTGCGGTCAACGACCGGCGGTCGGACTAGAACTCGAACAACCCGCCGAGGCTCACCGCCCAGCTATTCAGCAGCTTGTCCTGGGTGCGTTTTTCGTAATCGAGGAAAAATTGCGCGCCGCTATACAGTGCCGCAGTAACACCGAACCCGACATTGAAGTAGTTGCGGTCGGGCGCATCGGTCGCCACCAGGAATCCGCTCCCCGGGGTGATCACCAGTTCATTCTGGATCTGCTGGGAATTGTTCTGGAACTCATGTACTGCAGCCATCTGCAGGTTCGGAAGCAGTTCTCCCCAGTCGAAGCCGTGCGAGCTGCCCAGGCGAACCCCGACACTGCCTGTTAAAGACGTAATGTCGCGGTCGCCGTAATGCATCTCGATCGTGGTGGTCCCGCTCTCGTCATATCCGTTGATCCGGGTCTTGATGTAATCCAGATTGATGGCGGGCGAAATGCCGATCCCTGCCAGTTCGCTCTGCAGGCTGGCCGACATGCCGGCCATGGTTTGTTGTCCGGTGGTACTGCCGCTGACCGTGCCAAAAAAGCCATTGGGCGGATTAGTGACCCAATTGATCACGCGCCGGCTGTCGAAAGTGATTTTTCCGTACCCCAGATAGCCATCGACTGCAACGCTGTCCGCAGGCAGCCAGGTGGCATACAAGTTAAGGACGGTGTTGCCTGTCTCCATTGACCCCGCATTGTTGAAGAATGTTGCACTGTCCTTGATGTGCGAGAGGGCGGTTCCGAGCACAAATTCATCGGAAAAGCGGTAGTCCGCCCCGGCGAGCAAGCCCTTCAAATTCGACTGAAAGCCGTTTTCCAGGTCGGTTTCCGTGCGCGTGCTTTTCCCATATTGGGGCGCCACCAGGAATCCCCATCCTCCTTCATCGGCGCTGGCGCCTTTCACGGATTCAGTATTCCGGTCTTCCTCCTTCGCTCGAATGCGTTTTTTCTTGCGCGTGGAGATTTCGCTGCCCGCATTGGCGATGCCCAGGTTGGCCGAGACGTTGGCTCCGCCACTGCTTGCCGCACCACCTACATGACCACACATGAGACCCAATGAAAGGCTATCCCAGCCTGCCGGTAACGGATTCGGAGGGTTGGCACATAGATTTAATACAAATTGCTCCAGTTGCGCGTTTGAAGCTGCTGCAGAAGCAGGCTGGGGCATGGCTGCCGCCCCCATCACCACCGTTGCCGTCAAAACCCGCACCAACAAAGCAAACCTGCCTGCCTTGGATTTGATGTTTCCTGTGCTCATTTTCCCACCCCCCGCGCGCATTGAATGTGTTTGACTGAACGAGTAGCCGCATCGAAAGACCAATAGACACTACGAATCCCTGAAGGACTGTGAGGTGATTTCGGGCTAAAGTCAATATGCCGAAATATATAGGTAACCTCTGATCAAGTCCCGCATGGCCGCGCACTCGGCTTTGCGGGATAGGATGCCAGACCTTGTGGGAGCGCAATTCATTGCGCGATGGAATCTCAATCGCCCGACGAGTCGAGCTCCCACACCATAGGAACAGGGAATCTCTCTGGGGATTTTCTTACTTACGGATGAGCGCCCACACTCACACCCCGGCCAGTTCGGCCTGCACGTCCGCGAAGTAACTGGAGCGCACCATCGGCCCGCACGCGGCATGGGAGAAGCCCATCTTCTTCGCTTCCTCTTCGAACATCCTGAACGCATCGGGCGTGACATAGCGCAGGACGGGCAGGTGGCCGTTCGAGGGTTGCAGGTACTGGCCCAGGGTCAGCATCTCGACTTCATGCGCGCGCAGGTCGCGCATGACTTGCAGCACTTCGTCGTCGGTCTCGCCCAGCCCCAGCATCAGGCCGGATTTGGTTGTTACCTGCGGGAAACGCGCCTTGAATTCCTTGAGCAGCCTGAGCGAGTGGGCGTAGTCGGCGCCGGGGCGGGCCAATGGATACAGGCGCGGCACGGTCTCCAGATTGTGGTTGAGCACATCCGGCAATTCGGCGGCCATCGCATCCAGCGCGATGTCGAGCCGGCCCCGGAAATCCGGAACCAGCGTTTCCAGTTTCGTACCGGGCGAGGCGGCACGAATCTCGCGCAGGCAATCCGAGAAGTGGGCAGCGCCGCCGTCGCGCAGGTCGTCGCGGTCCACGCTGGTGATGACGACGTAACGCA
>JAVHSB010000267.1:0-1732 GCA_036171955.1 Sideroxydans sp. | reverse complement strand
TCTCGCCGGTGCTGGTCTCTTCGGCATTATCAACTTTGTAATCCCAGCGGCAGGAATTGGTGCAGGTGCCCTGGTTCGCGTCGCGGTGGTTGAAGTATCCGGAGAGCAGGCAGCGACCGGAATAGGCGATGCACAACGCGCCGTGGATGAACACTTCGAGTTCGATGTCCGGACATTGCTGGCGTATCTCTTCAATCTCGTCCAGAGACAGTTCGCGCGACAAAATCACGCGCGACAGGCCGAGCGACTTCCAGAATTTCACCGCCGCGTAGTTCACGGTGTTGGCCTGCACCGACAGATGGATCGGCATCTGCGGCCAGCGCTCGCGCACCATCGCGATGAGGCCAGGGTCGGCCATGATGAGCGCGTCCGGCTGCATGGCGATGACCGGCTCCATGTCGGCCATGTAGGTCTTTACCTTGGCGTTGTGCGGCATCAGATTGCTGGCGACGAAAAGTTTCTTGCCCAGCGCGTGCGCCTCCCCGATGCCGATCTGCAATTCTTCCAGTTTGAATTCGTTGTTGCGCGCGCGCAAGCTGTAGCGCGGCTGGCCGGCGTACACCGCGTCCGCGCCGTAAGCGTAGGCGGTGCGCATCTTGGCGAGCGTGCCGGCGGGCAATAGGAGTTCGGGTGATTTCATCCACTTTCCAATCTGTAACGCATTCCCTCCCCGCGCAGGGGGAGGGAGCCTGTCCGGCGGCTTCAACGATAGCCGAGCCGATTCAGTATCTCAATCGAAGCGGTCGCCTGGTTCAGCGTATAGAAATGCAGCGCGGGTGCGCCACCGGCGATGAGTTTTTCGCACAGTTGCGTGACCACCTCCAGGCCGAAAGACTGCACCGATTCGACATCGTCGCCATAGCCTTCCATGGTCTTGCGCATCCAGCGCGGGATCTCGGCGCCGCAGGTGTCGGAAAATCGCGCGAGCTGGGAAAAACGCACGATGGGCATGATGCCCGGCACGATGGGAACGATGACGCCGAGCTTGCGCGTTTCATCGACGAAGCGGAAGTACGCGTCGGCATTGTAGAAATACTGGGTGATGGCCGAGTTCGCCCCTGCGTTGATCTTGCGCTTGAAGTTGAGCATATCCTCGCGCGCCGAGTGCGCCTGGGGATGGAACTCGGGATAGGCCGCCACCTCGATGTGGAAGTGTTCTCCGGTCTGCGCGCGGATGAACGACACCAGTTCGTTCGCGTACTGGAACTCGCCGATGCTGGCCATGCCGGAAGGCAAGTCGCCGCGCAGCGCGACGATGCGCTTGATGCCCATGTCCTTGTAGGTATGCAGCAGCGCGGCGATGTTGTCGCGCGTCGAACCCACGCAGGAGAGATGAGGCGCAGCCTGATGTCCTTCGGCATGAATCAGCCGGATGGTGTCCAGCGTGCGGTCCTGGGTGGAGCCGCCCGCGCCGAAGGTGCAGGAGAAGAACTCCGGCTTCAGTGCGGCCAGCCGCCGGCGCACCGCGGTCAGTTTTTCCGCGCCCTCCGGCGTCTGCGGGGGATAGAACTCAAAACTTACTGGAATTTGTGTATTGCTCATGTTTCCTCGCAATTTGTGCGGCGGCTGCCGAGAGCGCCCAGGAGAAAATGCTGTACAGGATCGCGCCCATGACGCCGTGCCAGAAAGTATCGACCGCGAATCCGCGCAGGATGGAGCCGGCGAACCAGAACATCAGGCCGTTGATGACGAAGATGAACAGGCCCAGCGTTACGACCGTCACCGGCAAGGT
>JAVHSB010000266.1:0-1734 GCA_036171955.1 Sideroxydans sp. | reverse complement strand
CTCCAGCACATCCGATGCCTGGATGCGGAACTTCAGCCCTGTGGCATCCTTGGGCGTGCGTAAAGGTTTATTGGCGGAAAGCTGTTTCATGCCGTTATGGATGTAGCCGAAGCCGACGATGCCTTTGTCCGACATAGAAGTCAGCAATTCACGTCCCTTTTCGCTGTTCTGAAAACGACCGACCGCATCGATGTCGTCGAACAGGAAAGGCAAATCGAAGATCTGGATCTTCTTGGTGTACTTGCCGAACTTGGCCAGCGAGGGTGCGAGGATCTGCACATCGCCCAGCAACAAGGCTTCCATTTCCTTGCCGTCGCCGAACAACTGGCTGTTGGGGAACACCTGAACTTCAACCTTGCCCGGCAGCAGCTTCTCAGCTACTTCCTTGAACTTGAGCGCCGCCTGTCCCTTGGGAGTGGAATCTGCGACGACGTGGCTGTATTTGATGATGATGGGGCCCGCTTGGGCGGAGAGGGACAGACTGAATAACAAAGCACTACACAACACGCTCAATATTTTCATTTTCTTCTCCCTGGAGAATTAGCCGGAACGGTTACAACTTGAAATTGCAGACGCATCATAAGCCAATAAACCTTACGCCACCATTACAGATTTCTCCTTAACGCCAGCATGGTATCCGGCTGCGACGGCAACACCGACCACAGCAACCAATTCTTCCCCGCAATACAGAAGGGGCAGCCTTTCGCGTTGCCAGGGCGGAACCTTGTGTTCCTGCAACAGATGCTTGAGCGAACGGCGCGCAGCCCGTGGAAAGGGGCGCAGGCTTTCCCCGCCGCAACGCAGGCGCAGGGTGACCGGGGCATTCTGCAACCGGAGCAGGCTGATCCCCTCCCCCGCCAGCTGTCTGAACTGCAGATTCTTTTGCAGAGGCGGCCAGAACATTTCAGCTTCTCCCTGCCAACGCAGACACAAAGCCGGATCAAAGGCTGGCAAGCCGCGAAAGGCATGCGCCTGCCCCTGATAGCGGCGCACTTGCCACTCGCCGAATCGCACGCAAACGGCGGCATCTTCTCGTGCCGAACACAACTGCGACAGCATCTCGTCCAGCTGTTTCGCGTGTGGCATGGGAGCACCACGCAGGTGCAGGAAATAGCGCAACAGATTCCGTGCCCGGTGAGTTCTCAAGCGCGACAGACTGGAGACGGCAAGCGTATCGCCGTCGATCGCATCCGCCGCATCCATGGCCGCCAGTTCGTCCAGCAACAGCGCGGCCTCGGCGAAATGACGGGCACTGCGCGCGAGGGTCATGCGGCAGGCGGGGAATTTTTCCTGCAACAGGCCGAACAGGCGATGCCGCACAAAATTGCGCGGGAAATACTCGTCGCGATTGCTCTCGTCCTCGACCCAATGCAGCGCATGCTGCTGCGCATAGGCCAGCAATTCCGCCCGCGAGTGTTCCAGAAACGGCCGCAGCAGGACATGCCCATCCTTGTCGCGCTGCAAGGGCATGGCGCTCGCACCCTTGACTCCCGCTCCACGCAACAATTGCAGCATCAGGGTCTCGGCCTGATCGTCGGCGTGATGCGCCAGCGCGATGAAATCGCAGTTTTGGGCAGACAGGGCGGCATGGCGCAACTGGCGCGCTGCGGCTTCAACGCCAAGCGAGTCGCGCAAAGGCCCGAGGTCAACATGTCGCACCACACAGGGAATCCCGTAGTGCAGGCACAAATCAGTACAGAAGCGCGCCCATTCGTCGGCATGCGGGCTGATGCC
>JAVHSB010000265.1:0-1749 GCA_036171955.1 Sideroxydans sp. | reverse complement strand
GCAAAGTGAACTTGACGCCCTCGACCAGAAACTGACGCAACTGGTGCAACTGACCCAGCGCCTGCGCGCAGAAAACCTGCAGTTGCGCCAACGGGTCGCCACTGCACAAAACGAACAGCGCAAGAATCAGGACAAACTGAATCAGGCTGCGCTTCGTATCGAGAAGATCATCGAACAACTCCCCGCACAATCCGCATGAATTCGGCCAACACCAGCTTCATCGACGTCAACATACTCGAACGGGAGTTCCGCGTCGCCTGTCCACCGGATGAGCGCGCGGAATTGCTGGACGCCGTTGCCTATCTGGACCAGAAGATGCGCGAGATCCGCGACGCGGGCAAGATCGCCTCGGTCGAGCGCATCGCCATCATGGCTGCGCTCAACATCGCGCACGAACTCCTCACCACGCGCGTTTCCGGCGGCTTCGATCTCGCCACTTTCAAGCACCGGACACAGGCCATGCAGAAAATTATTGATGCGACGCTGGCAGAGCAGGATGAGTTGTTCTAGAATCGGTCGCATCCCCTGCGGTGTTCGTCAGATTCATAATTCTTTGAACCAATGAGCTGATGCTTAGGTTGCGCCCCATACAAGTCGCTGTTGTGAGTGTCCCCAGCGGATGCACCTGATGCGACCGGGAACCGACCCTCTTGAACCCAGGTTCAAGATATTGAGTCAACGGCACAGGCGGGGGACTTTAATTCCAGTGCGATCTTTCGGGGTCGCACTTTTCTTTTGCGGAGTCGAGACATGCGCTATTGGCTGATGAAATCCGAACCCTCCGATTGCAGCATCGACGATCTGGCGGCAATGCCCGGCCAGTCAGTGGCTTGGTATGGCGTGCGCAACTATCAGGCACGCAACTTCATGCGCGACCAGATGCGGATCGGCGACGGCGTGCTGTTCTACCATTCCAACTGCAAGGAGCCGGGCATCGCCGGCATCGCGGAGGTGGCGAGCCCTGCCTATCCCGATGCCACGCAGTTCGAGCGTAAGGGCAAATACTTCGATGCGAAGGCCACACCGGAGCAGCCGCGCTGGATGAACGTGGATGTGAAGCTGGTGAAAAAAATCGCGCTCATCTCCCTCGAAGAACTGAAACGCCACCCCGAACTGCAGAACCTGCGCACCCTGCAGCGCGGCAACCGGCTTTCGATCACTCCTCTGGACCCCGCGGAGTGGAAGTTCATCACCACCAGGCTGGTGAACGAATAGTGGAGTGGCTGTTCGCCTATCTCGCACTCGGCGCTTTCGTCGGTTTTTTTGCGGGACTGTTCGGCATTGGCGGCGGACTGGTGATGGTGCCCATGCTGGTCTGGATGTTCGAGACGCAGCACCTCGGCGGCGCGCAGGCGTTCCATCTGGCGCTCGGCACTTCGATGGCCGCGATCCTGTTCACCTCGCTTGCCAGTGCGCACACACATCACCGACATGGTGCGGTGAACTTCGTTATCGTCCGGCAGATCACGCCCGGACTGTTGCTGGGCACCCTGGCTGGCGCCGCTCTGGCGGGACGTGTATCCGCCCTGCCCCTCACTCTGTTTTTTGCAGTGTTCGTATATGTGTCAGCCGCCCAGATGCTGCTGCAGCTGAAGCCGCAACCGGCGCGCACCCTGCCCGGCACAGTCTTCATGACCCTGATCGGCGGAGTCATTGGAGCCATCAGCAGCCTGGTTTCGGTCGGGGGTGGCGTGATGAGTGTGCCGTTCATGCTGCGCCACAACGTGCCGCTCAAACAGGCCATCGGCA
>JAVHSB010000264.1:0-1762 GCA_036171955.1 Sideroxydans sp. | reverse complement strand
AAATTGAAGGCGCCGCTCGCATCGGTATCGGTCTCGGTCCGGATCGACAGCATGGGCACGGCATGTTGCACCGCTGCGAAGCCCTCCAGCACGCGGCCAGACACGCGTTGCGTGGGCGAATCGGGGGTCAGCAGTTCGGGATGGCGCGCTTCGAGCGTTTGCAGTTCGCGGAAATGTTTGTCGTATTCGGCATCCGGAACCAGCGGCGCGTCGAGCACGTAATAGGCATGGTCATAACGCTCGATCTCCGCGCGCAGCCGGGCGATGCGTTGCCGCTCATCCATATCAGGAGAATAGCCGCAACGCCTGCGCGCTGCCGGAGGCGATGCCGCCCTGCAACATGCGCTGCTCGACCGCGCTGACGCGGGAACGGATCTGGTCCAGCGCACCCTTGCCCAGCAGCACGCGCTGATCGTCCACCAGGTTGGCGCGCAGGGCGGTTGCCAGTTCCATCGCGAACAGCGTCATCTCGTCGAAACGGCGGGTCGGTTCGCTCACGCGCGGAATGTCGAGCACCAGCGTGAGGCTGCCGACGCGCATCTGGGCCAGGGTGTGATGCTGGAACGGGGTGCCGTCGGCAGTGGTCAGGGTGAACAGCGTGGCGCCATCGGCAGAGAGTTGATGGAACGTGCCGTCGGCTTGCAGGCTCATGCCCATCGGCTGCACCACGCCCGCCAGTTCGCTGGCGAAAACGGTGCGTTCCGGATTGCACACCAGATTGAGCGCAATGATCTGGTCAACTTCAGCGCAAAAGACATCGAGCTCCTGCGCATGTTCCAGGGCGCTATCGACCAGCGGCAACACCATGTCGGCATCTTCGCGGCGCCCGATCTCGCCCATCAGCTCGCGAAAATCGGCCAGCCGCGTCGCGCTGATCACGCCTTCGCGATCGACCAGTTGCAGGCCGACGCGCAACTCCGAATAGGTGGGCGCGCTTTCCGGGATGATGCGTTCCCACGCGCCGTTCGCCGCATTGCAGCCGCAGGCGCGCAGGGTCTTGCCGAAATCGAAGCGGCGCTCCCAGATGCGCGCCAGCGCCTGTGCGTTCAGGGGAAACTTCGGCGTCATGCTGACGATGTAGTCGGTTTGTTCGTCCAGCAGCGTGCAAACGGCGGGAACCCCGCTGCCAATGAAGTGGCCGCCGCCGTCCGCGTCCGGCGCAGGTTCCGTGGCGGGCGCCTGTTGCGCGGGCGCAGAATGCGGCGGAAGCTCGCTCCGGTTCAGGCTGCGCCGGTAGCGCCACTGCTGCCACCAGCCGTAGGCATAGACCGCGGCGATCACGAAGATGGCGATGACCAGCAGACTGGTTTGGAATTCACTCATAGCTCGACAGGTAAATGGCGGCGGTTCAGATCAAAAACCATGATTAAAATTGAAGCCGGATTCAGTGCGACGCGGGGATTATCGCAAGCACCCGGCCAAATAGCTATACCAGCGGCAACTCGCCGTCGCTCACGCCGACTTTGGCGATATCGTGCAGGGCCTTGAGGAAAGCGGGATCCTCATGCAGCTCCGCACTGCCCCGTGCATGCGCGCGGCCGCGCATCTGCGCCAGGCGGGCGCGGCTGGCGGCGGGCATCTCCCACTGCAAGCCGGCCAGCAATTCGTCCGCCGAATTTTGAAACCCTCACTGCCATTCCCGCAGGGGGAATCGTGAAAGCCGACCCAACGATCCCTTCAGGCGGGGTAAAACTAACCGAGCAATATCTCAAGAAATAATAGCGGGCATTTGTCAGGATATAAGCTAACTAGCGGATTATCA
>JAVHSB010000263.1:0-8815 GCA_036171955.1 Sideroxydans sp. | reverse complement strand
AAGGCAGCCATCCGCGAGATGATCGTCCCCTCGCTGCTGCCGGTCGCCGTACCCTTGATCGTCGGCCTGACACTGGGCGCGCAGGCGCTGGGTGGCGTACTGGTCGGCACCATCATCACCGGCATCTTCGTGGCGATTTCCATGACCACCGGCGGCGGTGCATGGGACAACGCGAAAAAATACATCGAAGAAGGCAACTTCGGCGGTAAAGGTTCTGATGCCCACAAGGCGGCCGTGACCGGCGACACCGTGGGCGACCCGTACAAGGACACGGCGGGACCGGCAGTCAACCCGCTGATCAAGATCATCAACATCGTCGCCCTGATGATTGTTCCGCTGCTCTGACCCGGCATTAGAGCGATCCGCAAGGGGCTGCCGTGGCAGCCCCTTTTGCATGGCGCGCGATGGTACAATTCTCCCCCTTCTATTTCATCAATCCACCAACTTATAAGGCAGCGCATCATGAGTTTGAACAAAGTCCCTTCCGGCAACAGTCTTCCCGACGATTTCAACGTCATCATCGAAATCCCGCAACATGGCGAACCCGTCAAGTACGAAGTGGACAAGGAATCCGGCGCGATATTTGTCGATCGCTTCATGAACACGGCGATGCACTATCCCTGCAACTACGGTTACATTCCGCATACCCTGTCCGATGACGGCGATCCGGTCGATGTGCTGGTCATAACTCCGGTCCCGCTGAACACCGGCGTCGTCGTGCGCTGCCGCCCGCTGGCGGTCTTGAAGATGGAAGATGAGTCCGGTTTCGATGCCAAGGTGCTGGCCGTACCCGTTGACAAGCTCTCCACCCTGTATCGCGGCCTGAAGAGCCATACCGAACTGCCGGAAATCGTGCTGAAGCAGATCGAACACTTCTTCGCGCACTACAAGGATCTCGAGCCCAACAAGTGGGTGAAGCTCGGCGGCTGGGGCGACATTGATGACGCCCGCAAGGAAATCATGGCGGGCGTTGAAAGTTACGGTAACGCCAAAGTCAAACCGGAATTCTGAGCGACGGAGAACAGTGATGACGGCTCGGATAATCGACGGCAAGGCCATCTCGCAACAAGTGCGCGCAGATTGGAAAGCACGCGCCGATGCATTGAAGGCGCGCGGCATCACGCCCGGCCTGGCAGTTATCATCGTGGGTGAGGATCCTGCTTCCAAAGTGTATGTCGCCAACAAGGTGCGGGCGTGTGCCGAACTCGGTTTGCACTCGGTCCATGTCGCGCTGCCCGCAGACACCAGCGAGGCTGCCCTGCTGGCGAAAATCGCCGAGTTGAATGCCGATCCGTCGATCCATGGCTTGCTGGTGCAACTGCCAGTGCCGAAACATATCGACAGCAGCAAAGTAATCGAGGCGATCAGCCCGGACAAGGATGTGGACGGTTTCCATCCGCTCAATGTCGGGGCGCTCACCACGGGCAATATGCGTTTTGCGCCCTGCACCCCTTATGGCGCCATGATCCTGCTGCAAAAGAGCGGCGTGCCGATCGAGGGCAAGCATGCCGTCGTCGTCGGTCGCAGCAACATCGTCGGCAAACCCATGGCCTTGCTGCTGCTGCAGGCCAATGCCACCGTCACCATCTGTACCTCCAGAACCGTTGACCTCGCCAAGTACACGCGCGATGCCGACATCCTGGTGGTCGCCACCGGAAAACCCAGAATGATCACCGGCGACATGATCAAGCCCGGCGCCGCCGTGATCGATGTCGGCATCAATCGTCTACCCGACGGCAAGTTGTGCGGTGATGTGGATTTTGATTCGGCGAAAGCAGTGGCTGGCTGGATCACACCGGTTCCCGGAGGAGTTGGCCCGATGACCATCACCATGCTGGTCGCCAATGCCGTACAAGCAGCGGAGCGCACCGCTCAATAGCTTGCCGCGACTTGACCAACGAAAAAGGCCGATGCAAATTGCATCGGCCTTTTTATCGCAAGACGCTGCTCTACAAACTCGCGATGAAGGCTGGTTCCCTATTCCGCCAGACCCACATAGACGTTTTGCACATCGTCATCGGCATCGATAGCCTCAAGAAACGCCTCAACTTCTTCCCGTTCGACTGCATTGCCAAGGGTGACCGGATTTTTCGGGCGGTAACCCAGTTGGGCGGAAACGACGGTAAACCCCTGCGCAGGCAGCGCCTTGCAAACGGCATCCAGATCGGTAACCTCGGAAATGAACAGCGTCCCACCCTCTTCAGCGGGCTCAAGGTCCTGCGCGCCTGCTTCAATAGCAGCGACCTCCGGGTCTACCCCGTCCGCATTCGGGGTGGCCTCGATCATGCCGACATAACTGAAGTCCCAAGAGACGGAGCCTTCCGCACCCAGCTGTCCTTTGCGGAACAGCACGTTCATGCTGGATTTGGTACGGTTGATGTTGTCGGACAGGCATTCGACGATGACGGGCACGCGGTGCGGGGCGAAGCCTTCGTAGACAAGACGTTCCAGTTGCGCGCCACCATCCAGCAGTCCTGCACCCTTCTTGATGGCGCGATCCAGCGTGTCTTTGGGCATGGATGCTTTCTTGGCTTGTTCGACCACCAGACGCAGGCGCGAATTCGAACTCGGGTCAGCGCCCCCTTTGGCGGCGATCATGATCTCCTTGGCGAGCTTGCCGAAAATTTTACCTTTTGCGTTTGCTGCAACTTCTTTATGTCTGGCTTTCCACTGCGCACCCATGTCAATCCTTTATTTCTACAAATGAATGAAGTGGCGCATCTTGCCCTAACTTGCGAGACAGGGCAATCACCGCACTCTGGCCTCAATGGCTGCACATGGCCTGTTGCAACAGGCCATGTGCGGAGCATTCGTCAGGACATGGTGGTATGATTAAAAAATAATTCACCAGTTAATCACGCATTGCGCAATCCGCCGGATTGACCGGATTGCAAAATTCAAAGGAGAGTTTTATGCAGATCCGCACCGTAGCCACCCACCCTTTTACCGACCAGAAGCCCGGCACCTCCGGCCTGCGCAAGAAAGTCCCCGTCTTCCAGCAGGCGAACTATCTGGAGAACTTCGTACAGTCCATCTTCGACAGTGTGAAAGCCCCACAGGGTGCGATGCTGGTGCTGGGCGGCGATGGGCGCTATTACAACCGTGAGGCGATCCAGACCATCCTGAAAATGGCGGCAGCCAACGGCTTCGGCAAGGTGCTGGTGGGACGCGGAGGACTGCTTTCCACTCCCGCCGCTTCATGCGTGATTCGCAAATACAAGACCTTTGGCGGGCTCATCCTGTCCGCCAGCCACAATCCTGGCGGCAAGGATGGCGATTTCGGCATCAAGTTCAACAGCAGTAACGGTGGGCCCGCAACAGAGACCGTCACCGAGGCGATTTTTGCCAGGAGCAGGGTGATTGCCAGCTACCGCACGCTGGATGCCGCCGATGTGCCGCTCGATCAATTGGGCACAACCATGCTCGGTTCAATGCAGGTACAGGTGATTGATCCGGTCAGTGATTATGCGGCGCTGATGGAATCGCTATTCGATTTTCCCGCTATCCGCACCCTGCTGCAGAACGGATTCAGGATCAAGTTCGATGCAATGCATGCCGTCAATGGTCCCTATGCCAGGGAGATTCTTGAAACACGCCTCAGCGCGCCGGCGGGCAGTATGATGAATGCGATCCCGCTGGAAGATTTCGGCGGCGGGCATCCCGATCCGAATCTGACTTACGCGCACGACCTGGTCGAGGCCATGTACGGCTCGGATGCCCCGGATTTTGGCGCGGCATCAGATGGTGACGGCGACCGCAACATGATTCTCGGTCAACGCTTTTTTGTCACTCCCTCTGACAGTTTGGCCGTTATCGCCGCTAACGCAACGCTGGCTCCCGGATATCGGCAGGGTCTGGCGGGCATCGCCCGCTCGATGCCGACCAGTGCGGCCGCAGACCGGGTCGCCCAGGCATTGAACATTCCCTGCTTTGAAACTCCGACCGGCTGGAAATTCTTCGGCAACCTGATGGACGCGGGCAAAGTGACGCTGTGCGGCGAAGAAAGTTTTGGCACCGGATCCAGCCATGTGCGCGAAAAGGATGGCCTGTGGGCGGTGCTGTTCTGGTTGAATATCCTGGCAGTGCGCAAGCAGTCGGTAGAAACGATCATGCGTGAGCACTGGGCGAAATTCGGGCGAAATTTCTACTCGCGCTATGATTACGAGGCAATCCCGAGTGAAGCGGCGAATGGCGTGATGGCACATCTGCGCGATAGCTTCACGTCTTTGCAAGGCAAGTCATTCGGCCAATACAGGATACAAACCTGCGACGACTTCAGCTATACCGATCCGGTGGACGGCAGCGTCAGCAGCAATCAGGGTATCCGCATTCTCTTCAGCGATGGTTCGCGCATCATATTCCGCCTCTCCGGCACGGGTACCGAAGGCGCGACCCTGCGCGTATATCTGGAAGCGTTCGAGGCAAATGTTTCTCGTCACCACCTCGACGCACAGGAAGCTTTGCAGCAGCTGATTCAGATTGCCTTGAGTATTTCAGAACTGGCAGCTCGCACCGGACGCGATCAGCCCACAGTCATCACCTGATCGAACCTTGCGGGGAGGGAGCCGCAACCGCAGAGGTTGCAGCGCCCTCCAAGATTTGAACGAAAACCTCTCCCTGCTTCACCATCCCAAGCTCGCTGCGGGCTCTTTCTTCCATGGCATCGCTACCCCGTTTCAGGTCCCGCACTTCAGCGTCCAGTGCGGCATTGCGCTGCAGCGTCTGCTCATTGATGGATTTTTGGGCTTCGAGCTTCTGGTTCACATCCCACACCTTCAACCAACTGCCCTTGCCAAGCCACAACGGATATTGCAGCAGGATGAGGAGCGCGAGCAGGATGTAGGTAACGGCACGCATCAGGGCAGCCCTACAAAATCCCGCTCTGATCAACCCAGCTGGTAAAACGCTCCACGTCCGGGAAAGGACGCGCTGTCGCCGAGATCTTCCTCGATGCGCAGCAACTGGTTGTATTTTGCCATGCGGTCAGAACGCGACAGCGAACCGGTCTTGATTTGAAGCGCGTTGGTGGCCACCGCAAGGTCAGCAATCGTCGAATCCTCGGTTTCACCGGAACGGTGCGAAATCACCGCGGTATAGCCGGCACGTTTAGCCATCTCGATTGCGGCGAAGGTCTCGGTCAAGGTACCGATCTGGTTGACCTTGATCAGAATGGAGTTGGCGATGCCGCGCTTGATGCCTTCGCGCAAAATTTTAGTGTTTGTCACGAAGATATCGTCACCCACCAACTGGATGGTTTTGCCCAGCCGGTCCGTCAGCGACTTCCAGCCCTCCCAGTCGTTTTCACTCATACCGTCCTCGATACTGATGATCGGGTATTTGTCCACCCAGCTGGCATACAGATCGACCATCTGCAGTGAGGTAAGCTTCAGACCATCCGCTTTGAGATGATACAGCCCGTCTTTATAAAACTCCGAAGCCGCGGGATCCATTGCGATCGCGACATCGGAGCCCGGCACATAACCGGCAGCCTCAATCGCTTCAACGATGACCTTCAATGCTGCCTCATTGGAGCCTAGTGCAGGGGCAAAACCGCCTTCGTCGCCGACCGTTGTGGGCAGACCACGCTGATGCAGCACAGCCTTGAGTGCATGGAAAACTTCCGCCCCGCAACGCAGCGCCTCGCGGAAACTTTGTGCACCGAGCGGAACGATCATGAATTCCTGCATGTCCGCACCACCGCTGGCATGTGCGCCGCCATTGACGACGTTCATCATCGGCACCGGCATTTCCATGCGCGCTGCGCCACCCAGATAGCGATACAACGGCAGGCCGCTCTCTTCCGCTGCGGCACGTGCGACGGCCATCGAGACAGCCAGGATAGCGTTAGCCCCCAGACGGGATTTGGTGTCAGTCCCATCCAGGTCGATCATGGTCTGATCGATGAATGCCTGTTCTGCCACGTCGAGACCGATGATAGCTTCGGCAATCTCGGTGTTCACATTCTCAACTGCTTTAAGCACCCCTTTACCCAGGTAGCGCTGCTTGTCGCCATCACGCAACTCGATGGCTTCCTTCTCACCGGTAGATGCGCCGGACGGCACAGCTGCGCGCCCCATCACTCCAGACTCCAGCAGCACATCTGCTTCAACAGTAGGATTCCCACGGGAATCCAGAATCTCACGCGCTACTACATCAACGATTGCACTCATTTCTCTCTTCCTTCGCTCACACACTCTTCAAGTTAACGTTCTCTTCAATCAAACCCTGCTGCTTCACCAAGGCATCGAGTGCCTTCAATGTCCGCAACAATTCCTTCAGATGTCCCAGCGGGAAGGCATTGGGGCCATCCGATAATGCTTTGGCCGGATCTGGATGCGTTTCCATGAACACGCCCGCCACACCCGCAGCCACGGCCGCGCGCGCCAGCACCGGCACGAACTCTCGCTGCCCCCCACTCGCCGTGCCCTGCCCGCCCGGCAACTGCACCGAGTGCGTGGCATCGAACACTACCGGACAACCGGTATCGCGCATCACTGCCAGCGACCGCATGTCCGATACCAGATTATTGTACCCAAAAGATGCCCCGCGCTCGCACACCATGATGTTGTCACCGCCACTCACTTCGCGCGCTTTGTCCACCACGTTCTTCATGTCCCACGGCGACAAAAACTGGCCTTTCTTGATGTTGACCGGCTTGCCAGCTTTCGCTACCGCATGAATGAAATCGGTCTGGCGGCACAGGAATGCAGGAGTTTGCAGGACATCCACCACTGCCGCCACGGGCTCGATCTCGTCTTCGTCATGCACGTCGGTCAAAACCGGCACACCAATCTGATCTTTCACCTTTGCCAGAATCTTCAATCCCGCATCCAGGCCAAAACCGCGAAAGGTTTTTCCGGAACTGCGATTGGCCTTGTCATAGGACGACTTGTATATGAACGGGATGCCGAGTTTCTGGCAGATCTCTTTCAACTGGCCTGCGGTATCCAGCGCCATCTGCTCCGATTCAATCACGCAAGGGCCTGCAATCAAGAACAGCGGTTTATCCAGACCCACTTCAAAATTACAGAGCTTCATGCTGCCTCCTTGCGCTTCACGGCAGCTTCCACATATGCCTTGAACAACGGATGGCCCGCACGCGGTGTGGAGGTAAATTCCGGGTGGAACTGCACCCCAACGAACCAGGGATGCATGCTCTGCGGCAACTCCATCATCTCCGGCAGATCTTCCGATGGTGTGCGGGCGGAAATGATCAGGCCAGTTTTTTCCAGGGTCGGCACGTAATGGTTGTTCACTTCGTAGCGATGGCGATGGCGCTCGTTCACTTCGTCACCATATATGCGCTGCGCCATGGTATTTGGTTTGACCGGGCAGCGTTGTGAGCCAAGGCGCATGGTGCCGCCCATATCCGAATCTGCACTGCGCTTGGCCACCTTGCCATCGCGGTCCAGCCACTCGGTAATCAGGGCCACCACTGGATGTTCGGTTTCCAGGTTGAATTCGGTACTGTTCGCATCGCCCATGCCAGCAACATGGCGCGCATACTCGATCACCGCCAGTTGCATGCCAAGACAGATGCCCAGATAAGGCACTTTGTTTTCACGCGCAAAGCGGATTGCGGCAATTTTGCCTTCTGTGCCACGGACGCCGAATCCGCCGGGGACGAGAATCGCATCAAGATTTTTGAGTCCTTGTGTGCCTTCAGTCTCGATGATTTCGGAATCAATATACTGGATGTTGACTCGTGTTGAAGTATGTATTCCTGCATGTCGCAATGCCTCAATCAAGGACTTGTAGGATTCCGTCAGATCAACATACTTGCCGACCATGCCAATGGTGATTTCATGCTGCTGGTTCTGCTGTGCATTGATGAGATTCTGCCAAACCGACAGATCGGCCGGAGGCGCATTCAATGCCAACTCTTCGCAAATGATGCGATCCAATCCTTGCTCGTGCAACATCTGTGGGACCTTGTAGATGCTGTCGACGTCCCACATTGAAATCACGCTGTCTTCGCGCACATTCGAAAAAAGCGAAATCTTGGCGCGCTCGTCATCCGGAATGCGTCGATCGGCTCGGCACAGCAATGCGGTCGGGAAAATGCCGATCTCGCGCAATTTCTGCACACTGTGTTGTGTCGGTTTTGTCTTTAATTCGCCAGCTGTTGCGATATAGGGAACCAGCGTGAGGTGAACATACGCCACCTGATGCCGCCCGAGTCGCAATCCCATCTGCCGGGCCGCCTCAAGAAAGGGCAAAGATTCGATATCACCGACGGTGCCCCCAATTTCCACGATAGCCACGTCAGCCTTGCCATCCAAAGATGCAGCGGCACCGCGCTCAACGAAGCTCTGAATCTCATTGGTAATATGCGGAATCACCTGTACCGTCTTACCCAGATATTCGCCACGACGTTCCTTGCGGATCACACTCTCGTAAATCTGTCCGGTGGTGAAATTGTTGGCCTTGCGCATCTTGGCCGAGATGAATCGCTCGTAATGCCCAAGGTCCAAGTCGGTCTCAGCGCCGTCTTCTGTTACGAAAACTTCGCCGTGCTGGAACGGGCTCATCGTGCCCGGATCGACGTTGATATACGGATCCAGCTTGAGCATCGTGACTTTCAGGCCACGCGACTCAAGGATAGCCGCAAGTGAAGCGGCGGCGATGCCTTTCCCCAGGGAAGAGACAACGCCGCCGGTTATAAATATGTACTTTGTCATGGGACGCAATTGTATCGCAAAACAGCCCCTATCAAAGTAAGGTGCGCACAAAATAAGGCTGTTCCAACGCTCATGACTTCCTCCGCCGCAACGAGCTGCTGCGCAGCGTCTTGTCACCTTGTTCAAGCAGGTTG
>JAVHSB010000262.1:0-1780 GCA_036171955.1 Sideroxydans sp. | reverse complement strand
CTGGGCGAATCTGGGCTATGTGCTCGGCATGCTGCAGGGCGAGGTGATGCGCGTGTTGCTGCTGTTCTATCTGGCGCCGGTGTGGACCGTGCTGTTCTCGTACTGGATATTGGGCGAAAAGCTCGACCGTTACGGCTGCATCGTCGTCGTGCTGTCACTGTGCGGCGCATGCATCATGCTCTGGCGGCCGGGGCTGGGCCTGCCGTTGCCGCGCAATCCGGCCGAGTGGCTCGGACTGACCGCTGGCATGGGCTTTGCGCTGTCGAACGTGGTGTCGCGCCGCGCGGGCCATCTTTCGGTCGAGGTCAAATCGTTCAGCCTGTGGCTGGGGACGCTTGCGCTGACCCTGCCTTTCCTGTGGTGGCAGGGCGATCTTGCGCACCAGATCGGCGCGATCTCCGCCGCTTCCTGGCAGTTGCTGGCGCTGCTGGGTGTCGTGCTGTGCGCCACCAGTTTTGCCGTGCAATACGGGGTGACCCATACACCCGCGAATCGTGCGATCGTGCTGTTTCTTTCCGAACTGGTGTTTGCCGCGCTGTCGTCGGCCTTGCTCGCACATGAGGCAATGGGCGTGCGCGAATGGCTGGGGGCGGCGATGATCGTGGCGGCCAGCCTGCTGTCGGGGCGGCTGTATGCCGGCGAAGAGTCCGCTACAGACAGGCTCAAGCCTGCAGCGGATTGACTGCGGTTGTGAGTGGCGAGCCCGGATGCGGCGCCGTCATCAGTTCATTCAGCAGTTCTTCCGCACTGCCGTTGTTGCCGATGTGGGTGGCGAGTCCGATCTTCAGGGTCATATCCCAGCCGTAGCGTTGGAATTCCTTGCTTGCAGTCGTCAGCACACGTTTTTTGACGACCTCCGCCACTTGTGCGTCAGTTTCCGGCAGGAGCAGGGCAAACTGGGATGAACCGGTGCGTGCCACCGTGTCGATGCTGCGCGAGATGGAACGCAGAACCTCGGCAATTTTCTGGAGTGCATTGTCGCCGGCCTGCCGGCCCAGCCTGTCATTCACCTGCCCTAGATGGTTGATGCTGATCGACAGCAGACTGAAAGGTTTGCGCGAACGCTCGCTGCGCAACTGCACCAGCCTGAAGTGCTCCATCAATTCCTGCTGGTTGGACAGGTCGGTCAGGAAATCCTTGTGTCCGTATTCCCGCTCTTTCCAGAGGCGCGCGACGACCTTGCCCAGCAGGGTGAAAGTCACGCCGCGGCTGAAAATATTCATCGCGAGGGCATCCAGGGGGAATTCGGTCGGTGTGACCAGCGCTTCGGCCAGACTCCAGATGGCGCCGACAAGGAAGCCGATCAGCAGCGGTACCAGCAGTTCGGATTGGCGCTGCGCATGCAGGGCATGGACCCGCGCCGCCTGGATGATGGGCAGGCAATACAGCGCGTCCAAAGAAACGAAGGTGTTCATCGTTGCATAATTCAGCGCAGTGATCAGGCTCACTTCGACAAAAATCAGCAAGGCTCCAAAGTACATTCCGGTGCTCCTTGTCGCTCTGGCAAGAGCGGGTCAAAACTGATAAGGCTTTGGGAACCTCTGATCAAGTCCGCCATGTGGGACTTGATCAGAGGTCTCCTTGCGCACTTTACTACAGATTGTGCCAGGGTCTCCCGGCAGCATGCAGGGCGGCGTCCTCGAATCCGGCGGGCGCATCTTCGGTGCGGTGTGCAGTCTGTTGAGATTCGCATAGAATGCGCGGGTTTATATCCGGAGATCTGATTGATGAGCGCTTACCGTTTTTCCCGTCTGGGCACCCCGCTTTCCGCTTCCGCCAC
>JAVHSB010000261.1:0-1786 GCA_036171955.1 Sideroxydans sp. | reverse complement strand
GACTATCGCAACATGCGTCCCAAGTTCGTCGAGACTTTCCTCAACAACCTGGTGAACTGGGATTTCGCGGCAAAGAACTTCGCGTAAATCGTTCAGTTTGCATTCAACCGGCCCGGCCTTGTGCCGGGCTTTGTTATTTTTCTGCCACCTGATCCGGGTTGTAGAATGCGCCCATGAATAATCGACTTCTTGCCCTTGCCAGCCGCCTGCGTTTCGCTTTTGAGGCGTTCACAGAGTTCATCGCCCGGGTGTGGAGGCGAAGTTTCTATTTCTACCTGGCGGGCATCATCTCCGTGTTTGCAGTGTTGGACACGACCGTGCTGCACCTTACCAGCGAGATGCGCACTGCGGCATTCGATCCGATGGTGCGCTACCGCATTGCGCCCGCCAGGCCAGATCCCGACATCGTGATCGTGGATATCAACGAGGCGAGTCTGGCCGCGCTGTCCAGGGACTACGGACGCTGGCCATGGCCGCGTCAGGTTCTGGGCGAGTTTCTGGAGGGTATCGAGAAGCAGCATCCCAAGGCGGTTGTCTTCGACATTCTGTTCAGCGATGCCGATGTGTTCAATCCGGATAGCGATGCGTATTTCAATGAAGCCATCGCGGCGACGAACAACACATTTTTTCCGATGTTGCGTCTCGATCCGGAGAGCGATGCACTGAGCCAGATCAAGGCGGCGCAGATTCCCGGCGCGATGCCCATGCCAGACGAGGAGCCGGAGCCCGATGCGACGATGGGCATCATCCTGCCGCATTTTCAGGCTGCGCTCGATGGCGGACGTGTCGGCACGCATAACGTCGCGCTGGATTCGGATGGTGTGGTGCGCAGTTACCCGGTTTATATCGCCGGTTACGGCTGGAAGATACCGTCCTTGCCCGCACGCATGGGGAAGGAGTTCGGCTGGCCTGAACCCGGCACGGAACACATGCTGCTGAACTGGCGCGGCAAGCCGTTCAGTTACCGCTATGTGAGTTTCTCCGATGTCTATATGGACTTGGGCAGCAAGAACAAGCAGCGGCCGCAGGATGAGTTCAAGGACAAGATCGTGCTCATCGGCTCGACGGCGGCTGGCCTGTACGATCTGCGCGCCACGCCGATGGCGCGCATGCACCCCGGTGTCGAGGTGCTGGCAACCGCCATCGACAACAGCAAGCACGGCGATTCGCTGCGCTTCCCGGAAGGCCGCATCTGGTATCTGCTCATCACTCTGGCGCTCGTCTGGGCAACGGCTTTGGCGTTCTACAACGAGGACGGTCGCCGCAACGTGGACAGGCTGTTCGGCATGTCGCAGGTCATCCTGATCGCTTTCTCCTTCGCCAGCATCAACTTCACCAACACTTACATCAATCTGGCGGGGCCTGTGGTGATGGGCATTGCCTATTTCATGCTGGCGCGGCTGTATGCCAACGCGACCGGCAAGGCGCTCGAACAGAACATGGTGCGCGCGGCGACGGCGCGCCAAGGCGATGTGCAGGCGACGCTGTTGCTCATCCGGTTCGATACCCGGCTCAATGTGATCCCCGATGCGATGCTGGAAAAGATTCGCGTCGGTTTGAAGCGCATCGGTTCTGCATCCAAGAGCGTCGAGATTCTGAACGGTTCGCAAAAGGGGCTGTGGGGCTTGTTCGAGAAAACCATCGCGGTCTCGTGGGCGGCGGACATCGAAGACGTTGAGATGTGTGCGGCGATTGCGGCGGACTTGGAAACGGTGCTGCATGGACTCCCAAAATTGCTTGGGCGTTTCGTGTTGCATGTGGAGGGCGCGACGAGCCATGTCGTGCA
>JAVHSB010000260.1:0-8996 GCA_036171955.1 Sideroxydans sp. | reverse complement strand
TGCCAATTCACAGATTACGGTCCACCAAACCAGTACGGGGAGGGGGCTGAATTTCGCGCAACGTACTCCGTTGAGCGCGCATTACGGTATCGCATGATCGAATCAGGATTGCCAAAATAAAAAACGGCCCCGCATATTCAGGGCCGTTTTCATGTGCAGTGCGGGTTGTTACTTGAGCTTCTCGATCCCCAGCATTTTCATGATACTGCCTTCATAGAAGGGCTCGGAGCTGCCCTTCTTCATCTTGCGAATGAAATATTTCTCGAAGGCGATCTTGGCCAGATGGACCCATTTGCCCTCAGAAAACCAGTTGACATTGCGCGGCGGAATTTGCGGTATTGCCACAAAGGCAACGCCGCTTTCCCCGAAATCCGCGAGACAGACGGCATTCCAGGTTGCCTCCCGATCCGCAGGCTGGCCGGTCAGGTCGGCATTGATATTATGCACGGTGGCCGTAACCATGGACTCGATCATATAGCCCGTCTTGGGCGTGCCAACCGGTACCGGGGTGGACTCGACCGGCGGGATGGCGACGCATACACCGACCGCAAATATGTTTTTGTATTTCTGATTGCGTTGATGCTTGTCAACCGTGACGAAGCCGCGCGCCTGAACCAGACCGTCGATGCCAAAGACAGCGTCGATACCCTTGAACGAGGGAAGCATCATGCTGTAATTGAAAGGCAGCTCGTGGGTCTTTTTTACCTGCCCCATGTCGTCGTGTTCGGTGACGAACATCTTGCCGGACTCGACTTTGGTCACCTTGGCATTGCAGATCCACTTGATATGCTTGTCGCGCATGGCTGATTCCAGAATGCCTTTGGAATCGCCCACACCGCCGAGGCCGAGGTGGCCGATATACGGTTCGGACGTAACGAAGGTCATGGGCACCTTGTCGCGTATTTTGCGGCGGCGCAGGTCGGTTTCCATGATGAAGGCATATTCGTAGGCTGGGCCGAAGCAGGAAGCACCCTGCACTGCGCCAACCACGATCGGTCCCGGATTCTTGCAGAAATTCTCCCATTCTTCATGCGAATTCATTGCATGATCCAGCGTGCAAACCGAATGGGTGAAGCCCTGCGGTCCGAGTCCTTCGATTTCCTCGAAGGCCAACTTGGGACCGGTCGCAATGACCAGATAATCGTAGGAGAGCTTGTGACCGTTGTTCAACTCCAACTTGTTCTGCTCGGGATGAACGCGCTTCACTCCGCAAGAGAGGAACTCGATCCCTTTGCGCTCCAGATAACTGCGCACCGGGAATTCGATATGTTTGCGCTCGCGCCACTTGACGGCAGCCCACGGGTTGGACGGCGTGAACTGAAAAGTCTCGCGGTCGGAAACAATCGTCACCTTGTGCTGTTTTTCGAGTTTATTCCGCATCTCGTAGGCGGCAGGCATGCCTCCTATACCCGCTCCCATGATCACCACATGTGCCATACATTCCCCAAAACAAAAATTTGAATTTCAGATAGCTTCATGCGCGCATTAGGCGCAATCCGTGGGGGACTGTCTATAACCATGTCAGTCGTATTGTGGTAACCCGAATGGGTTAGCGGGATGGGCTACTGTTTCTTCTCGTGATCGTCATCGCCATGCTCTTTGGCGAACAGTACGGCTGCCTTGACGCGGGAAGAAAGGTTCAACTTGTTGAGGATGTGCCTGACGTGCTGTTTGACCGTGTCGTAGCTGATGTGCAGAGACAGGGCGATGCCTTTGTTGCTTTCACCGCGCGACAGCAATTGCAGGATTTCTCTTTCCCGTTCGGTGAGCAATTTCAGGGAATTTTTCGCGTCATGTTCCGTCACGTCACCCTTGAGCAGATCAATCATTTTCACAGTCATCGACGGTGCCACGACCAGTTCGCCCGCGGCGACCCGCTTGATCGCTTCGACCACCTCATCCGGTGCCATGTCCTTGAGCAGATAGCCGCGGACGCCGGCCTTTATCGCCTTGCTCAAATCCGTCTCCGAATCGCTCATGGTCAGCATGACGGCAGGTATGGTGCAACCAGTCTTGTGTAATATCTCGACCATTTCGATTCCATCCATGGGCTTCATGCGCAGATCGACGATGAGCAAATCGGGTTTCTGTTCGATCAGTAGCTGCAATTCCTCCAATGACCCAACCGCACCCAGCACTTCCATGTCGTAACAATTGGAAAGCAACTCGCGTAAACCACTCCGGCACAGACTCTGGTCGTCAATCATGGCCACTTTCAACTTTTCACTCATCCAACTTTCTCCAGTCTGATCCCGGTTCCGGGAAATACAGTTGTACACAGGTTCCCAATCCTTTTGTGCTTTCCACCCGGATGCTGCCACCGATATTTTGAGCACGCTCACGCATGATGGTGATGCCGTAGTGACCCTCTGCGGGGGAGAGGGTGCCGACGCCGTTGTCTTCGACACTGAATATGAAGTATCCGCAGCGCTGATCAATGACCAGCCGGGCATGGGTCGCATTTGAATGCTTACCGATGTTCGAAAAGGCTTCCCGTATGATGTTATACACTTGAATCTCGTGTTCAAGGGGCAGATCGAGATCGGCAATATGGATCGCGGTTTCGAGCTTAATATTGTGTTTGTGGCGGAATTCAGCCATCAGGGTATGCAGGGCCTTGAGCAATCCAGCCGGATCCATTTCACTGCGAAAATCGGTGATCAGTGCCCGCACGGCTTTTTGACTCATTTCCAGCGCGCCATCAAGTTCGCCGGTATATTTTTTGGTCATCAATTCGTTTTTCTGGACGATTGCTCCCAGCAGCAGCCGCGAACTCATGCGCGCATAGTTGAGAGTTTGTGCCAGCGAGTCATGGATCTCATTGGCGATGGTCTGCCGCTCGCGCAACAATTCGGCGCGTTTCGCCTCGCGGTTCAATTTGATGTACTCGATCAGCGCGCTGCACAATTCGGCAAAAACGGCAGTCAAAGTCGCCGTTTTGCCCGAAGAGGATTTGGGTGAATCGAAGAATAATGTGAACACGCCCAGCAGGACGCCGGGCGTGCTTGCGCTTTCCAGCGGGATTGAAAGTGCAGAGTGACAATGCGTCTTCAGGGTTGCGCTCTGCCTTGATTCGCAGGCTTCGACATCGATGGCGCACAAGCCTCGGCGAAAAGCGTCCCGACCGCAGTTTTCGCAAGCCAGTTTTACCAGGGATTCGGGTTCGGTTTCCTCGGCAGTCAGTCCGATGGAACTGATAACCTGCAACGTCTGTTCGTCGGGAAGGAGTACGCGGACCACTCCGGCTTTGGCTTGGGTCAGATTGATCGCAGATTCGAGATGTGAGGTCAGCAACCTCCTGAAGTCGCTGGGGCGATCAGTTTGAAATTGTTCTTCAACGCATGATTCAACGCCACCGCTAGTGCCGGGTGGGTAAAATTCTGGCTCGCGGGACCAGTAAAAATCCCCGCCTTCAAGTTGTTTCAGCTTTTTTCGCATTGTGCTCGGTCGTTGTTGTCCATATACAGGCACATGGCTGCCGGGCTTCTTTGGAATGGCCACAGGGGCACAGATTATGATGCTTTATGATAATTTTCAACCACACATCTCCACCGGGAATGTGCGCTCCGGATTTTACAGGTAATCAGATCGCCCTGATCACCCTGATAGCCTGAACGGGTGAAAGCGTAAATACCCGATATGGCTATAGACATGTTGAGTGCTATTTTTGCCTAATGCAGAGAATTTCCACAATGCCGACAGGATATGAAAATCTGTATCGTTTCAGACAGCCATGACCGCTCCGAAGTGCTGATGGACGCGATCAAAGAGGCCCAAGCTGCCGGGGCGGAAGCCGTAATCCACTGCGGGGACCTTATCGGCGCCAATACCCTGCGCGCATCCTTGCGTCTAGGAGTTCCGATCCATGCCGTGCATGGCAACAACCTCGGCGACATGGTCGCACTGTACCGCATGATGAAGAACAATCCTGGACTGTTCACTTATCACGGCGAAGAAGCCGTTCTGGAATTGGGTGGACGCAGGATCTTCGTGACTCATATGCCGCACCATGGTCAGGCTTTCGCCTGTACCGGCGACTATGACCTGGTCTGCCACGGCCACAGCCATACTGCCCATGTTGGCAAGCAGCAGCATGTCAGGGGCGGGGAGTGCTGGCTGGTCAATCCGGGTTCGGTCGCTGGCATCGATGCGCCGGGGATAGAGGCCATCCCGACCTGGATTCTGGCCGATCTGGCCAGCATGACTTTCGAAATACGCAAAGGAACCGCTGATTGAGTCCCACATGGCCGCTTACTCGGTTTTGCGGGATGGGTGGCGTGCGGCTGCACTCGCAATCGGCTGGCCGCGCTAGTTGAGCGTGGCCTGTGCGGCGCCAGCGTGAACCAGGCCGGACTGGATGGCCATGTTATCCAGCCCGGGAAATTAAAGGACCTTCCCGGGAAATGATGGGGTTATAATTTTCGCCCGTGTAAACATAGAGCAGGGAGCATCCATGCAACACCTTAACCCCAAAGAAGCATTTGATTTTCTGCAGGCCAATCCGGAAGCTGTGTTCATCGACGTGCGCAGCGAGATGGAGTACATGTTTGTCGGTCATCCGCGCGGCTCCATCCTGATCCCATGGGTCGATGGTCCTGACTGGGAGATCAACCCGCTATTCGTCGCGCATGTGCGCAAGGCTGCCAGTGTCAATCGTCCCGTGTTGCTTATCTGCCGTTCCGGTCGGCGTTCAGCCGATGCCGGTCTGGCTCTGGAGAATGCCGGAATCAAGGATGTTTACAACGTCGAACACGGTTTTGAAGGCGACCTCGACGACACGCATCACCGCAACTCTCACAATGGCTGGCGTTTCGACGGCTTGCCTTGGGCACAGACCTGATAAATCTCGCATAACTTCGTGCGCAGATGGATTGCGGCATTGCGCAATGCTCGAAGTCCTCGGGCACCTCTGAATCAGAGGTTTCTTATGTGCTGAAAGTACACATCTTTGAATGACGACGAATACTACGGGTCCTGATGTTTTGAATCTGGCATGCCACCGGACGAAATTTCCGGGGTTGTGCCGCATTGGAAATGCGCTTTGATAAAAACCGAAGAAATCCAGGCAAGTCCGCGTGAAATCGCAACCCCGTTTCGCTCCATCCCGCTGGAAGTTCCGGCAGGGCTGAAGCACAACGAGTTCTTCAACAGCACCGAGAACCTCAACGACCTGGTGAACAACAACGGGTTGCTGGTAAATCCGGAAAATCTGCTGCTGTACCGCAAGGCTCTGGGGCACAGCACCGAATTCGATTGTTCCATCATCTACAACACCTCCAAAACCATCCTCAATCCGCTGGGGCGCCCGGTTCGTCGTACCCAAGTCGCGGAGAATGTGAAGCATGTGTGGAACCGGATGAACCAGATCATCATCGACTACATGCTGGAGCAGTATCCAGATCCGGCCGAGGCGCTGATTTTGGCGGGCGAGGCGAGCCTGGATGCGACCTGGCCGCTGACATCGCCCGGCGTGCCCAGCATTCGCATGTTGCACAACCATTTCGTCGTCTTCCCGATGGCGACATTGCGCGAAGCAAAACCAGCCGATGCCGCCAATCCAAACCTGACCGATGGTGGACAACACAGCCTGTTCCAGGCTTATATGAGAAATGTGTATCGCGAGTTTTTCGACAAGGCGCTGTGCTTGAAGATACTCAAGCCTGCGAGTGAGAAGGATGCGCGCATTCAACTGACCGGATATCCGCAGGGATTACCCAGTTGGGAAATACAGGGCGGGGCATCGGCGCTGAAGGATGTGCATTTCTGGCGTGAATACGACGAGGTCCTGAAAGGCTTCATCGATTTTTACCGCACCTTTTTCTCGCAGGTCTCCACGCACAATGCGCCCATGTTGCCGGATGTCTATTTTCCGGAGCAGGTCGAGAGTGTGCTGTTGTTCAACAACGACTTCATGAAGACCGCGAAGAAGGTGCGTGACCATTGCATCGTCGACGCGAAATACGCCAACGCCATCCGCTGGCAACCCGCGTTCAAGCAACTCATCTACCGCAACGATGCAGGCAAACTCATCGTCACCATCAGCCAGAACTCCATCGGCAATGCAATTACCGAGTTGCTCGGTGTGGTGGTGAACCGCATCCCGGATGCGGAAGCCTATGCCAAACACGAACCCGCATTGATAGCCCGATTGCTCGAAGTGCGCCGCCGGCTGATTGAGGCCGATCTGGGCGAGGGGATCGCGACAGCTTACTGGGACAAAGGATAGTCAGTCTTTCTTCACAGCTGTTTGCTGACCTTCATGATGCCCTGATCTTCGGCACTGGTCTTGATGGTAAATCCCATGCGGTTCATCAACTTCAACATGTTGTGATTGTTGCTTAATACTTCGCCTTCGATGACCTGCAGGCCTTTTAGCCGCGCAGCTTCCATCAGGGAAATCATGAGTCTTTGCCCCAGGCCCTTGCCCGCAATGTCATTGGCAACCACGAGGGCGAATTCGCAGCTCGCGCCATCAGGGTTGATCGCATATCGAGCCACTCCAAGTTCGGTTTCCGGGGCCTGATCTTCGGTCACGGCGACCAGTGCCATTTCGCGGCTATAGTCGATCTGTGTCAGCCGTGCCAGCATTTCCTCGGTCAACTCCTGCACGCTATTCATGAAACGAAAATACTTTGACTCATCCGAAAGCCCATGCACGAAACGTTTTACCAGGTCCGCATCTTCCGGGCGGATAGGGCGGATCACGATGTCTGTGCCGTCAGCCAATTGCCACTGAGTGACCAGATGCGTGGGATAGGGGTAGATCGCCATGTGGGCATAGCGATCAGTGCCTGGCTGACGATATCCAACCACCACGCGGGCATCGGCAGCCAGCGCCCCTTGCTCATCCAGAATCAATGGGTTGATATCCATTTCCATCAGTAGCGGCAATTCGCACACCATCTCGGAAACACGCAGAAGGACATCTTCCAATGCCCCCATGTTCGCCGGAGGCATGTTACGGAACGGCCCCAGCATTTTGGCGATACGGGTACCCTGTATCAACTCTCGTGCCAGAAAGTTATTCAAGGGCGGCAATGCGACCGCCCGGTCCCCCATGATTTCGACAGACGTTCCTCCGGCGCCAAAAGTGATGACCGGGCCAAACACAGGGTCAGTGGTAACGCCAATCAAGAGCTCCCGTCCATTCGTCTTTACTATCATGGCTTCGATCGAGACGCCTTCCACTCGTGCATTGGGACGATTGAGCTGTACGCTATCGATCATGTGCTGGTAAGCAGCCCTGACTTCATGCGCGTTGCGCAGATTGAGCATTACCCCGCCGGCATCGCTTTTGTGCGTGATGTCGGGTGAATTGATCTTCATCGCCACCGGGAAGCCCAGCTGCTGGGCAATCAGCAGCGCTTCATTCGGCGAATGGGCGAGCATGGTGCGTGCCACGGGAATATTGAAAGCCGCAAGCACTGCCTTTGACTCCATCTCTGACAAGACCATGCGGTGTTCCTGCATGGCGACTTCAATGATCAGGCGGGCACTTTCCACATCCGGCTCATCATGATGCGAGAAGGGGCCGGGCATTTGCATCAGCAATTTCTGATTTCTGTAGTAGGCCGACAAATGGGAAAAAACTTCCACCGCCGGTTCCGGCGTGCGGAAATGAGGCCGATGTGCCTTGGCAAAGGCGGTGCGCGCCTCGGCAACTTGAGCCTCGCCCATCCAGCAAGTCAGCAGCGGTTTGCTGTGATTGTTGGCGAGCTCGATCATCGCCAGCGCTGACTCCAGCGGCTTGGTCATCGCCTGCGGGGTGAGGATGGCCAGGACTCCGTCCACATTTTCGTCATCCAGACAGGCTTTGACCGCATACTGATAGCGGTCGGCTTGTGCATCGCCGATGATATCCACCGGATTCCCGTGCGGCCAGTTGGCGGGGAGATGGTGGTTCAGGTTTTCGATTGTGGTCTCGGCCAGCATCGCCATGACCAGCCCCAAATCGGCCGCTCGATCCGTCGCCATCACGCCCGGTCCGCCGCCGTTGGTGACGATGGCCAGACGATTGCCAACCGGGCGGAATCCGCACGAAAGTGCTTTGGCGGCAGTGAACAACTGGGTAACGGTTTGCACCCTGACCACACCGACCCTGCTCACTGCGGCGTCGAACACGTCATCAGCACCGACCAATGAAGCGGTATGCGACATTGCCGCCTTGGAGCCTGCCGCATGCCGCCCGACTTTCACCAGGATTACAGGCTTGATGCGGGCGGCTGCCCGCAGGGCACTCATGAAACTGCGTGCATTGCGGATGCCTTCGATATACATCAGGATGCTGCTGGTGAGCGGGTCGGATACCAGATAGTCGAGGATCTCGCCGAAATCGACATCAGTTGATGAACCGAGAGAAACGATACTCGAAAAACCGACGTCATTGCTCTGTGCCCAATCCAGAATCGCGGTACACAAGGCACCGGATTGGGAAATAAAGGCGATGTTCCCCGGATTCGAACCTCCCTTGTTGAACGTGGCATTCAACCCGATGGATGGCCGCATGATGCCCAGGCAGTTCGGGCCAATCAGACGTATTTTGAAGCGACGCGCTACTTCAAGCAGCTCTTTTTCCAGTGCGGCGCCTTCCGCTCCGGCCTCGCCGAACCCGGCAGTGATGATGATTGCCGCCTTGACGCCATGCAGGCCGCATTCTTCCAGCAGGGCGGGGACGGTTTGCGGCGGTGTGGCAATCACCACCAGCTCCACCGGCTCTTTTATCTCACCGATCGAAGCGTAAGCAACTCTTCCCTGAACTTCCGGGTATTTTGCATTGACCGGATAAAGCTTCCCTTTGAAGTTGCCTTGCAGCATGTTCTGAAAAACAATCTGACCGACTGAATCTTTCCGGTCGCTGGCGCCAAAGACGGCCACTGATTGAGGCGCAAAAAGCGGATTGAGATAGTGTTTGCCCATGATTTATGCCGTAAAGTTGGTTGCCAAGTCGATACGTGGCTATCATAGCACCGGAGCAAGCGTGAAATTTGATGGAGCCA
>JAVHSB010000259.1:0-1805 GCA_036171955.1 Sideroxydans sp. | reverse complement strand
TCAGCACAAGATCGAATGCCTCGCCATCGCGCTTGGCGATATTGAGCAGCCGTTGACGCACGGAGGCGGGGAGGTTACTTGGATGATCTATGCTCATATCAGTGTTTCCAGATAGGGACGCATCACATTGGATACGCGGCAAACCGCCGCATAACGCCAGAGTTCGTCCATGGTGCATTTGCGCGCACGCCAGCCCTCTCGCAGCGCTTCCACGGCCACATCCAGTCCGATCTTGTTCCGGTACTTGAAACAATCGGCGATGGTCTTGGCGAGCGAGTAGATTCGGGTTGGCACACCGTCTATCACGTGCGTTTCTATGCCGGACTCTAGCGCCTGCCCAGAGAATCGGACGACGCGCAGCGGCGTTTCCTTGGCGGCTGGGGCGCGCGCTTTGTTTTCAATCGCGATCCAGACTTCAAATGGGGCCTGAGTGGTGACCCCATGAAACCGCAGTGCCGAGAGCAGGCAGATCACGCCATGGGGAACACGCTTTGCAGCCTCACCCAGACTATGATTGGTGGTGATGGCGGTATCGGCCAGCATGTAAAGGCCGCGCCCAAGACGCTGGAGCCTGCCCGCTTCGCATAGGCGGGCAAGATAGGTGCGGGGTATATTGTGCGGTTCCAGGTCTCGGGCGCGAATAACGCCTTCTTGCTTTGCGAGACTCAGAACCTGCATGACCTTTGAGGTTTCCATACCTGATACATATCGTCGGTAGTTGCATATATTTACCGACATTCAGTATCATGTCAATGTGTGTTCATGGAGACTAGCCCAATGGATTTGGTTTCGTTTCGTCAAGCTGTAGTGCTTGTCTCACTGGCATCGTGGTGCAGCGTTGCAGGATCTCGGCGAGCAGACTGTGATAGTCGGGAGCCAGATGCGGCACCAGCACAAAGGCCATGCCCGTATCGGATGGGCAGACCCGAAAGAATTTCTCGAGTGCTTCCATTCCCCCCGCAGAAGCACCGATGCCGATGATGGGGAAGTTGACAGCCATCGTCAGCTCCTCGCCATGACTTTGGCTAATTGATGGCTGGGCGCACGCCATTGGTGACAAGGTGGAGGCAGCCTACCGGCGCGGCGATCTGTTCGAAAAAAGACGCCGGATGATGGCCGACTGGGCGAAGTTCTGCGCCACGCCTTCTGTGAAAACTGGTGAGGTTGTGCCTCTGCATAGCGCTGCATAATCCCCCTTGACAATGTAATCACATCAATTACAATGAGCGCAATCTAATTACATAACGCCATGGTTCGAACATTCAAACACCGCGGGTTGGAACGGTTCTTCAAGAAGGGCGACCACAGGGGCATCATCGCCAAGACTGAGGCACGGGCAGAACGTATGCTTGATCGACTTGATACCATCGTGAAGCCGGAGGACATGAACATTCCCGGATACAAGTTTCACCAGTTGCCGGGTGACCGCAAGGGAACCTATGCCGTGACACTTACGGGTAACTGGCGCATCACTTTTCGATTCGATGGCGAGGATGCCATTGATGTTAACTTGGAGGATTATCACTGATGAAGACGCTACGTGACCCAAAGCGCCGCCCGACTCATCCTGGCGCTATTTTGCGCGAGGACGTTCTACCGGCCCTTGAAATGACTCAGACAGAGTTTGCGCAGAGGCTTGATGTATCTCGCCTATCTGTTTCCGACCTGCTGCATGAGAAGCGCGGCATGACGCCAGAGATGGCGGCGCGAGTCGCCAAACTGCTCAACACCACGCCTGAAAGCTGGCTACGCATGCAGGAGGCTGTTGACCTGTGGGAAGTGGCGCAGAAGCCCGATAAGCTGGC
>JAVHSB010000258.1:0-1807 GCA_036171955.1 Sideroxydans sp. | reverse complement strand
GTATTCGACCTTCAGCTTGTCGATGCCGCTGCGTTCGCGTTCGCGCTTCTCCAGCGCCAGCAGGAAATCGCCGCAGTTGGTCTGGATGCCGCGCAGCTCATCCAGCTCGGCGTCGTAACCGTCGGCGATCACGCCGCCCTCGCGTAGCACAGAGGAGGGTTCTTCCTTGAGGGTGTTTTGCAGCAGCTCGACCAGTGCTGTGTCGGCTTGCAAGGAATTGGCAAGGCGTTCAATGAGCGTCTGGTTTTGTGGGTCGGACTTCAGTCCGACATCGTTATTATCGTGTCGGGTTAAAACCCGACCTACAAGAGTGCTGCGTAGTTGTGGAATCGTGAGCAATGTGTCGCGCAGGCCGGACAGGTCGCGCGGTCTGGCACTCTTCAATGCGATGCGTGCAGTGATGCGCTCTACGTCCACGCTGGGTCTGAGGTGGTCGTGGACTTGGGGGTAAAGCTCCCTTGCCCCTTGGGAGAGGGCTGGGGTGAGGGAAAGCCCAGCGAGGGCATTACTCCTTGTTCCCTCACCCTCGATCCATCTCCCGGCGGGAGAGGGAAGAAGGAGTTGTTCGACCGCATCCAACCTTGCACGCAACACATCGCGATTCCGAAGCGGATGGTGCAGCCAGTGCGCCAGCAAACGGCTGCCCATGTTTGTCGCACAGGTGTCGAGCAGCGAGAGCAGCGTGGGGGCGGGTTCGCCGCGCAGGGTCTGGGTGATTTCCAGGTTGCGGCGGGTGGCGGCGTCCATGCGCACGTATTCGTCGGCGTGATATACCTGCGCGCTGCGGATGTGGGCGATGCTCTGGCCTTGCGTCAGTTTGGCGTAGCCGAGCAAAGCGCCAGCCGCTTCCAGCCCCACGGTAAATTCTTCGCAGCCGAATCCGGCGAGGTCTCTGGTGCCGAACTGCTGGCACAGCGCGCGGTGTGCGGTGTCGCGGTCGAAGTGCCAGTCGGGCAGGGATTTGTTCGCGGCGCTCCTGAACTGCGGCGCGGTCGCGCTTTCGGCGTAAAGAATCTCGGAAGGTTGCAGGCGTTCCAGTTCAGCGGGCAGTTGGCTGGCGGCGACTTCGGCAAGGGTGAAGGTGCCTGCGGCGAGATTGAGCCAGGCGATGCCGACTTCGTTGTTGCCCTGGTGCAGTGCCAGCAGCAGGTTGTCGCGCTTTTCTTCCAGCAAGGCCGAATCGGTGACGGTGCCGGGGGTGACGATGCGCACCACTTTGCGCTCGACGGGCCCCTTGCTGGTGGCGGGGTCGCCGATCTGTTCGCAGATGGCAACCGATTCGCCCATCTTCACCAGGCGTGCGAGGTATTGTTCGGCGGCGTGATACGGCACGCCCGCCATCTTGATTGGCTGGCCGTTGGAGGCGCCGCGCTGGGTCAGTGTGATGTCGAGCAGCTTCGCCGCGCGCACCGCATCCTCATGGAACAGCTCGTAGAAATCGCCCATGCGGTAGAACAGCAGCATGTCCGGATGCTCGGCCTTGATGCGCAAATACTGAGCCATCATCGGCGTATGGGCGACGGTCACAGCGTTCAGCCCTTCAAGCCTTCCGTCAGATGCGGCGCCATCAGCTTGAGCAGTTGCTCGTGGATGTGCGGGTTGCCCGCGCAGATGTGGCCGCTGGTCAGGTAGTTGTGATTTCCCGCAAGGTCGCTGACGATGCCGCCGGCTTCGCTGATGAGCAATGCGCCGCCGGCGATGTCCCATGGTTTAAGACCGGTCTCGAAAAATCCATCGTAACGACCGGCGGCGGTCCATGCCAGGTCGAGCGAGGCGGCGCCGGGGCGGCGCAGGCCGGCAGTGTTCT
>JAVHSB010000257.1:0-9062 GCA_036171955.1 Sideroxydans sp. | reverse complement strand
GACGAGGTGGTCGCTTTCCTGCTCGTGCTGTTCTTCACGCCGGATGGCTTGGTGTGGCAGGTGCTGGCGTTCTCGCTGTTCCGTTTCTTCGATATCGTCAAGCCGCAGCCGATCCGCCATTTCGACAAGAACTGGCACGGCGGCCTGGGCGTGATGTTCGACGACATCCTGGCGGCGGGCTATACCCTGCTCTGTCTGGCCATCGTCAAAAGCCTGCTGACATGAAGTGGTGGTTCGGACTGATCTGTGCGCTCGCATTCGCGGCGCAGGCGGAAACCTTTACGGCGGACGTGATCGCGGTGGTGGACGGCGACACCGTGCTGATCCTGCGCGACGCGCAAAAAACCAAGGTGCGTCTGCTCAATATTGATGCGCCGGAAAAGCAGCAACCCTATGGCATGCGCGCGCGCCGTTCCCTGTGCGAGCTGTTGTGCCGGCGCAGTGTGCGGGTCGAGACGAGTGCGGCCGACCAGTACGGGCGCCTGCTCGCCACCCTGTATGTGGACGGGCGCAACGTGAACGAGGAACAGGTGCGGCGCGGCATGGCCTGGGAATATTCGCACTACCACCGGAACCGCACCTACCGCGCGCTGCAACGCGAGGCGCAACTGGCGCGGCGCGGTCTGTGGCAGCAGGATCAGACGGAGCCGCCGTGGCAGTGGCGCAAATCGCACCCGTGGACTTCCGCACCGGCAGCGGGGCGACCATGAGATTCGCAGCGCTGGCCGCAAGCCGCGCCACACGCATCGCGGCGGCACAACCCATCGCATTCCCCGCCGACCTGCCGGTCGTGGCGCGGCGCGAGGAACTGGCCGAGGCCATCGCAAAAAACCAGGTGGTCATCGTCTGCGGCGAGACCGGCTCCGGCAAGACTACGCAACTGCCCAAGATATGCCTGGCCCTTGGGCGCGGTGTGCAGGGCGTGATCGGCCACACCCAGCCGCGGCGGGTTGCCGCACGTTCGGTGGCGGCGCGCATCGCGCACGAACTGAAATCCGAACTCGGCGGACTGGTCGGCTACAAGGTGCGCTTCAACGACAGGGTCGCGCCCGATTCAGCGATCAAGCTGATGACCGACGGCATCCTGCTGGCCGAGATCCACAGCGACCCGCTGCTGCGGCAGTACGACACGCTCATCCTCGACGAGGCGCACGAGCGCTCGCTCAACATCGACTTCCTGCTCGGTTATCTCAAGCGCCTGCTGCCGCGCCGCCCCGATCTTAAACTCATCATCACCTCGGCCACGCTGGATGCGGAGCGGTTCGCGAAGCACTTCGCGCTCCCCTCGCCCGCAAGCGGGAGAGGGGCTGGGGGAGAGGGCAGTGTGCCTGCGCCAGTGCTGCAGGTCTCCGGCCGCACCTGGCCGGTCGAGGTGCGCTACCGACCGCCGCAGCAGAACGCGGAGGGCGACACGCAGGACATGCCGCAGGCGATCTGTGCGGCGCTGGACGAGCTTTCCGTCGGCGGCTTGCGCGGCGACGTGCTGGTGTTCCTGCCGGGCGAGCGCGAGATCCGCGACACCGCCGAGGCGCTGCGCAAGCACCAGCACAAGGGCATCGAGATCCTGCCGTTGTACTCGCGCCTCTCCATCGCCGAGCAGGACAGGGTGTTCAAGCCGGCAGCGGGCGTGCGTCGCGTGGTGCTGGCGACCAACGTGGCGGAGACTTCGCTCACCGTGCCCGGCATCGGTTATGTCATCGACAGCGGGCTGGCGCGCGTCAACCGCTACAGCGTGCGGCAGAAAGTGGAACAGTTGCACATCGAGAACATTTCCCGCGCAGCGGCCAATCAGCGCGCCGGGCGTTGCGGTCGCGTGATGAACGGCATCTGCATCCGGCTCTACGAAGAGGCGGACTTTTTGCAGCGTCCCGAATTCACCGATGCCGAGATATTCCGCGTGTCGCTGGCGACCGTCATCCTGCGCATGAGCGCGCTGGGCCTCGGCGAGGTGGATGCCTTTCCGTTCATCGAGCCGCCCGGCTCGCGCGCGATCGCGGACGGTTACCAGTTGCTGATTGAGTTGGGGGCAATATCCGAAAGTGTTCCCCCGCCCCAGCCCTCCCCCGGAGAGAGAGGGAACAGAGCGCTCACGCCCCTCGGCCACGAGCTGGCCAAACTGCCGCTCGATCCCAAGATCGCGCGCCTGTTGCTGGCAGGGAGGCAGTACCAGTGTCTGAACGAGATCCTCGTCATCGCCAGCGCCCTTGCCCTGCAGGATCCGCGCGACCGCCCGGCGGAACGGCGCGAGGCGGCCGATGCGGCACACCAGCGTTTCAACGACGAGCGCTCCGACTTCCTTGCCTATCTCAAATTGTGGGCGTGGTTTCAGGATGCGCTGCAGCACAAGAAGAGCAACAAGCTGTGGGCGAACGAGTGCCGCGAGAAGTTCCTGTCGCCGATCCGTTTGCGCGAATGGCATGAATTCCATCAACAGTTGCATGCGCAGGTGAGCGAAATGGGAATGCGTTTCAACCAGCAGCCCGCCACCTACGAGCAGATGCACAAGGCTTTGCTGTGCGGCCTGATCGGCAACATCGGCACGCGCGCGGTGAACGAGCCGCATTACCTCGGCCCGCGCGAGATCAAATTCTTCATCGCTTCCAACTCGGTGTTGGCGAAAAAAGGCGCGAAGTGGGTGGTCGCCGCCGAGATCGTGGAGACGACGAGATTGTTCGCGCGCTGCGTCGCGCGCATCGAACCCGAATGGCTGGAAGAGGTGGGCGCGCACCTGATCAAGCGCAGCTACTTCGATCCGCACTGGGAGAAGAAAGCGGCGCAGGTGGCGGCGTGGGAACGCAGCACGCTGTTCGGCCTGCTCATCAACCCGAAGAAGCGCGTGCACTTCGGCCCGATGAATCCGCAGGAGTCGCGCGCCGTGTTCATCCGTACCGCGCTGGTGGAAGGCGAGTTCAATACCGCGGCACCGTTCTTCGCGCACAACCGCAAGCTGATCGAAGACATCGAGGCGCTGGAACACAAATCGCGCCGGCCCGACGTGCTGGTGGACGACGAACTGATCTTCGCCTTCTACGACGCGCGCATCCCGGCGGGGATCCACAACGGCGCGGATTTCGAGAAATGGCGCAAGGAAGCGGAGCGCGAGCAGCCAAAGCTGCTGTACCTGAAAAAAGACGACCTGATGCGGCACGAGGCGGCCGGCATCACCACCGAGCATTTTCCGCCGCTGTTGCGGATGAACAATGTGAGCTATGCGTTGGCGTATAACTTCGCGCCCGGCAAGCACGACGACGGCGTCACGCTCACGGTGCCGCAGGCCCTGCTGAACCAGGTGTCGGCGGCACGCTGCGAATATCTGGTGCCGGGAATCCTGGCGGAGAAAGTGGCGCAACTGGTGAAGTCGCTGCCGCAAAAAATCCGCCGCCATTGTGTGCCGGTAGCGGAATTCGCCGCAGCATTCTGCGCGGCGGTGCAGCCCTCCGACACGCCGCTATTGCAGGCGCTGGCGCGCTACATCCGCGAGCAGAAGCAGGTCGAAGTGCCGCTCGATGCATTCCGCCTGGAGCAACTGTCGCCGCACCTGCTGATGAACTTCCGCGTGCTGGACGAGCACGGCAGGCAGCTAGGGATGGGGCGCAACTTTGCGGCATTGCACGGGGAGTGGGCGATTTCCCTCACCCCGGCCATTTCCCAGGGGGAGAAGGAGTCCGGGCGGCGCGCCGGGGTTAGCCCATCTCCCTCAGGGGCCGGGGAAAGGGAAGATGCGAAACGCCACATCGCCTGGGACTTCGGCGACTTCCCCACGACCCGCAGCGAGCAACGCGCCGGGCAGTCCATCACCGTCTTCAACGCCTTGGTGGACGAGGGCGAGGCGGTGACGCTGCGCAGTTTCGATACGCGCGACGAGGCGCAGGCACAGCATCGCGCCGGTCTGCGCCGCCTGTTCATGCTGGCGCTGAAAGAGCAGGTGAAATATCTGGAGAAGAACCTGCCCGGCCTGCAGGCGATGGCGATGCAGTTCCTGCCCTTCGGTTCGCCGCAGGACTTGCAGCGGCAGATCATCGCGGTGGCTTTCGACCGGTGCGCGCTGAACGAACCCTGGCCCGAGACCGAGAAGGCGTTCGCCGCGCGCTGCAAGGAAGCCAAGGCCCGCCTGAATCTGGTGGCGCAGGAGATCGCGCGTCTGGTGGCGGCGGTGCTGGCCGAACATCATGCCTTGCAGAAATCCTTGCCGCAGTTCAAGGCGCACGGACAAGTGCAGCAGGACATTCGCAGCCAGTGCGAAGGGTTGTTGGGAAAGGAGTGGGTGGGGCGCACGCCGTACGAGCGCTTGCAGCACATGCCGCGCTACCTGAAGGCGATCAACGTGCGGCTGGAAAAGCTGCGCAGCAATCCCGCACGTGATGCGCAGAACATGGCGCAGATGGCCCCGTTGTTGCAGCAATGGCAGCGCAGGATGCAGGCGCTGCAAGGCGCGCGCGACGCACGGCTGGAAGATTTTGGCTGGATGCTGCAGGAACTGCGTGTGTCGCTGTACGCGCAGGAGTTAAAGACGCCGGTGATCGTGTCGGTGAAGCGGCTGGAGAAGATACTGGCGGAGATGAGCAGGTAGAATACGGTCGATTCAAATACGTCATTCCCGCTTTCGCGGGGATGACAGTTCAGCTTAAGGAAGTAGTGATGTCAGTCAAGAAAGTGGATGTGTTGCTGGTCGGGGCGGGAGTGATGAGTGCGACGCTGGGCAAGTTGCTGGCGCAGCTCGACCCGTCCCTGAAGATTTTGATGGTGGAGCGCCAGGCCAAGGTCGCGAACGAGAGCTCGCACGGGCTGAACAACGCGGGCACGGGCCATGCGGGCTATTGTGAATTGAATTACACGCCGGAGCAGGCGGACGGCAGCGTGAGCATCAAGCGTGCGCTGGAGATCAATGCGGCGTTCGAGGTGTCCTTGCAGTTCTGGTCCTATCTGGTCGAGCAGGGACTGTTGCCGCAACCGGGGAAGTTCATCAATCCCGTGTATCACCAGAGCTTCGTGCGCGGCGAGGCGGATGTCGCCTTCCTGCGCAAGCGCCATGCAGCGCTGCACACGCATCATCTGTTCGAAGAGATGGAATACAGCGAAGACCATGCCGTGCTGCAGCAGTGGATGCCGCTGGTGATGCGCCACCGCGATCCGCAGGAAAAAGTCGCGGCGACACAGGTAAAGCACGGCACCGACATCGATTTCGGTTTTCTCACGCGCAAGCTGGTGAAGGCGCTGCTGAAGCTGGGGAACTTCGAACTGAAGATGAGCCATACCATCAAAAGCATGAAACAGCATGACGACGGTCGCTGGCATGTGCGGGTGACGGACAACCACACCGACAAGACGCGGACCATCGATGCGGGCTTCGTCTTCCTTGGAGCGGGCGGCGGTGCGCTGCCGCTGCTGCAAAAATCGGGCATCCCGGAAGCGAGCGGCTACGGCGGTTTCCCCATCAGCGGGCAGTGGCTCATTTGCCACGACCCGAAGATCGTGCGCCAGCACACCACCAAGGTGTATGGACGTGCCGCAGTCGGTGCGCCGCCGATGTCGGTGCCGCATCTGGATGCGCGCATCATCGGCGGCGAGTCGGTGCTGCTGTTCGGTCCGTTCGCCAGCATTACCACGAGGTTCCTCAAGGAAGGATCGGTGCTCGATCTGTTCTCGTCGCTGAAATCGGCCAATCTGAAGCCGATGCTGTCGGTGGCGCGCGACAACATGGACCTCACCCGGTATCTGGTGGGCGAGGCGTTCAAGTCGCACAAGGAGCGCGTGGGGACGCTGCGTGAGTTCTATGCCGACGCCGCCGAGAACCAGTGGGAATTGGCGGCGGCGGGGCAGCGCGTGCAGATTATCAAGGGCTGCGACAAGAAAGGCGGCAAGCTGGAATTCGGCACCGAGATCGTCACCTCGAAAGACGGCACCCTGGCGACCCTGCTCGGCGCTTCGCCCGGCGCCTCCACCTCGGTGCAGGCGATGATCGAAGTCATCGAACGCTGTTTCAGGCAGCGCATGAAATCGGCCGAGTGGAAACGCAAGATGAAGGAGATGATCCCGTCTTACGGCGAATCGCTGGACGAGAATGTGGCCTTGCTGCACGAGGTGCGCAATCGCACGCTGGACACGCTGGGCCTAGAGCACCGGGCAGGCAGGGCCGCAGGCAAAGCGCGGGAGAAACCCTGAACAAGGAATCCCCGATCAAGTAAGCTCTGAATACTCGGCAGTCGGTTATACGGGCGACAAAAGTTCCAATTCCAGGAATCATCGCCCCACGGAAGTGACCGTTGTGGGGGCCCCATAAATCGGGCGATAGCCAATCCATAAATCGCCCGATTTATCGGGCCCCCACAAATGAGCATCACTCTTGTGTGGTTTTAGGGAAGCTCTGATCAAGTCCCGCACGGCCGGGTTGCGCCGAGGTTACCTGACGGCTCACCCCTTCTGCCTTGCCATGAGCAGTTCGAAATCTTGCGGCGAGAGGGCGCGGGCATACAGGAATCCCTGCGCGTAATCGCACCCCATCGCTGCCAGCAGGTCGAGCTGTTCCTGCGTCTCCACCCCCTCGGCGATGACCTGCATTCCCAGCTTGTGCGCCATCACCACAATGGCTTCGGCCAGCGCCCTGTCGCTTAAATCGTTGACCAGGTTGCGCAAGAACGACTGGTCGATCTTGACATAGTCGATGTCGAGTTTCTTCAGGTAGGACAGCGCCGAGTAGCCCGTGCCGAAGTCGTCGATCGCGACCTGGATGCCCGCATCGCGATAGGCCAGCAGTTCCGTTGTGACTTGGGGGGAGTTATCCAGCAACACGCCTTCGGTGATCTCGATCACCAGATTCCTGCCGGACACGCCGGTCCTGGCCATGTGCTCCCGCCATTTGCATTGATCCGTTTTGGCCTGAACCTGGATCGGCGATTTGTTCACGCTGATCTGGAAATCGTCGCCATAACGGACGGACCATTCCTGCGCCTGCGCCGTGGCCTGCGCAAACACCCAGTCGCCGATCGTGTGGATGAGGCCGGACTCTTCTGCCAGCGGGATGAATTCGGCGGGGCTGACCACCCCGCGCTGGGGGTGGTTCCAGCGCAGCAATGCCTCTGCCTTGTGGATTCTGCCCGTGCTTATCTCCACGATGGGCTGGTAGTGGAGTTGCAACTGATGTCCGCCCAGCGCACTGCGCAGATCGTTCAGCATGCGCAGGCGATAGAGTGCCATTTCCTGCATGGCATTGGTGAAATAGCTGAAGCGGTTGCGCCCGGAGTTCTTGGCCACGTACATCGCCTGGTCGGCATTCTTCAGCATGTCTTCCAGATTGTCGGCATCGTCCGGATACAGCGTGATGCCGATGCTGGCCGAGACATAGGCCGTCTCTTCCCCGAGTTGGAACGGGCACGACAGCGATTGCAGGATGTTCGCGGCGATGCGCTCGACGCTGTTGCGGTCGTTCAGCTCGGCGAGGATGACGGTGAATTCGTCACCGCCCAGACGCGCCACGGTGTCGGACTCGCGCACGCAGGCGGCGATGCGCTGCGATGCCTCGACGAGCAGCGCGTCCCCCACGTCGTGTCCGAGGGTGTCGTTCACTTCCTTGAAACGGTCCAGATCGAGAAACATCAGCGCCAGCCCCATGCCGGCGCGATGCGCCTTTTTGAGGTCCTGCGTCAGACGGTCGCGGAACATGCGCCGGTTGGGTATGCCGGTGAGCGGGTCGAAATTGGCCTGCACCCAGATGCGCTCTTCCGATTTCTTGCGCTCGGTGATGTCGGAGAACAGGGAGACATAGCGATGGACCGTGCCATCGGGGTTGTAGATGGTGTTGATGCTCTGCCACTCCGCGAACACCTCGCCGTTCTTGCGCCGGTTCCAGATCTCGCCCTGCCAGTGGCCGGTGCGCTGCAACTCGCTCCACATGGACTGATAGAACGAGGGTTCGTGCATGTTCGAACGGAGCATGGACGGATTCTTGCCGATCGCTTCTGCGGCCGCATAGCCGGTCACCCGGGTGAAGGCCGGGTTCACTTTGACGATAAATCCCTTGTCATCGGTGATGAACATCGCCTCGCTGCTGTTCTCGAACACAAGTGAGGCGAGGCGCAACTTTTCTTCGATGGCTTTCTGTTGCGTCACGTCGCGCGCGGAACCGACTACCCCGATCACCTCGCCCTGTTCGTTGATGAAGGGCGCTTTGTGGACGTCGAGGCGCAAAAAGCGGCCTTTGACGTTGCCATACTCGTCGAACTCCATCGGGATGCCATTCTCGAGTGCGATCGCATCGCTGTCCTGGCACAGTTCGCCAAAAGTGTGCCATTCGGGATCGTCCGGGTGCGAATTGCGCTCGCGCAGGGCGAAGAACAGATCGTCCTTGCCGATGGGCTCGTCCGTGTCCTTCGCGTTCAACAGCCTGTCGCACATGGCCTTGTTGGCGAACAGAAAGCGTTTGTTGGTGTCTTTCGCCCAGATCATGTCCGTCACGTTGTCGGTGATCAGGCGCAACAGGCGGGACAGGTTATGCGCTCGCTCCTCGCTCGCGTGCAGTTGAGCCTCAGCCTGCTTGCGCTCGGTGATGTTGATGGTGCCGCCGGCAGCCAGCAGAGGCTTGCCCGTTGCGTCGCGCTGGATGATGCCGCCCCGGGTACGCACCCAGTTCCATGCGCCCGTGCCGGTTGCGACGCGGTATTCGTAATCAAAAATCCCGCCCCCCGGAAGCATCGCCAGCTGCATGCGCCGATGGAATTCCTCGATGTCGTCGGGATGGATGTACGACAGCCAGACTTGCAGGTTGCGTGGCGGGTCGCTCTCGGTGAAGCCGTGGACCTTGATGCGCGCCGTGTTGTACTTGATTGCATTGTTGACCAGATCCAGTTCCCACACATCCATTTGTGCCGACTCGATAGCCATTTCGATCGTGAGGCGGTGGCGTGCCACCGTGCTCTCGAGCGACTGGATCTGGGTTTGCTTTAAGGTACGCAGGATTTGATTGATGAGCGCGAGGCTGGACGGCGCGACCAGTGAGGCGGCGACGAATCCGGTGATCAGGTAGTCGCGGGTGATCTCGCCCTGCAGGATGAGGCTCATCCCGCTCA
>JAVHSB010000256.1:6518-9073 GCA_036171955.1 Sideroxydans sp. | reverse complement strand
CGAAAGGCATACGACCAACAACCGGATGGAACTGATGGCAGCCATCATGGCCCTGGAAACCCTGACCCGTCCGTGCAAGGTGAAATTGCATACCGATTCGAAATATGTGCTGCAAGGCATCACCGAGTGGCTGTCCGGCTGGAAGCAGCGCGGCTGGAAAACCGCGGGCAAGCAGGCGGTGAAGAACGAGGATCTGTGGCGCCGGCTCGATGCAGCGGTGAGTCGCCACCAGATCGAGTGGATCTGGGTCAAGGGGCATTCCGGCCATGACGGCAACGAGCGCGCGGACGCGCTGGCGAATCGCGGCATCGAAGAATTGAGGGCAAGCGCATGAGGAAGATCGTACTGGATACGGAGACGACGGGACTTGATCCACGGCAGGGGCATCGCATCATCGAGGTCGCCGCGATCGAGCTCGACGGCCGCAAAGTCTCGGGGCGCACCTTCCATCGCTACCTCAATCCCGAACGCGAGATCGACGAGGGCGCGGCTGCGGTGCACGGGTTGACGCTGGATCGCTTGCAGGATGAGGCGAAATTCAACGAGATCGCGCCCGCCCTGCTCGAATTCATCAAGGATGCCGAACTCATCATCCATAACGCGCCGTTCGACATCGGATTTCTCAATGCCGAGCTGGAGCGCATCGGCATGCCCGCATTGCAGAATCCGGTGATCGATACCCTGCTGGTGGCAAAGGAATTGCATCCGGGCAAGAAGAACAACCTGAACGCCCTGTGCGACCGCTACCAGATCGACAATTCCCACCGCACCTTGCATGGCGCGTTGCTCGATACCGAGTTGCTGGCCGAGGTGTATCTGGGCATGACGCGCGGACAAGAGAGCCTGCTGGGCGAAGTTGAGGATGAGTGCACCGGCGCAAACGGTGCGGACGGCATGCACAGGATGCCGCCGGTGCGGGTGCTGGCGGCGGGCACTGATGAATTGGCGCTGCATGAGGCGCAACTGGACGAGATCGACAAGGCGAGCAAGGGTCATTGTCTGTGGCGACAGCCGGATGCGCAGGCATGAGGGAAGACCATTCCGCCGACGGGCATACCGATGTGCTGATCATCGGCGCGGGCGCAGCCGGCCTGATGTGCGCCTTGACCGCTGCGCAACGCGGCAGATCGGTCAGGCTGATCGACCATGCGCACAAACTGGCGGAGAAGATCCGCATCTCCGGCGGCGGACGCTGCAATTTCACCAACCTGAATACGCTGCCGGAAAATTTCATCTCGCTCAATCCGCACTTCTGCCGCTCCGCACTGGCGCGCTATACGCCGCAGCATTTCATCGCCCTGCTCAAGAAACACGCGCTCGGTTATCACGAAAAAACGCTGGGGCAATTATTCTGTGACGAGGGGGCGCCAGCCATCGTTGCCCTGTTGAGAGCCGAATGTGATGCGGCCGGGGTGCGCTGGAGCATGCCGTGCGCAGTCGAGGCGGTCGCGCACGGGGAGGATTTCGAGGCCACCACCACCTGCGGAAAGTTCAGCGCATCCGCTCTGGTCGTAGCAAGCGGCGGCCTTTCCATCCCGAAGATCGGCGCGAGTCCGCTCGGTTACAAGATCGCGCAGCAGTTCGGCATTCCGGTGACCAAACTGAAGCCGGGACTGGTACCCTTGAGCTTTGCGCCGGATGACTGGGAGCCCTTTGCTGGGTTGTCCGGCCTCTCGCTGGATGCCGTGGTGCGCTATGGCAAACAATCCTTTCGCGAGGGTATGCTGGTCACCCACCGCGGCTTGAGCGGCCCATCCATCCTGCAGGTTTCATCCTATTGGCAGCCCGGCACCCCGATTCATGTCGATCTGCTTCCGGATTGCGACGTGCTGGCAGTGCTGGCTGAACAAAAGGGCAGCAGGAAACATCTCGCCAATTTCCTGGCGCAATGGCTGCCCAGAAGTTTCGCCGATGTCTGGTGCGCACAACTCGAGGCGCTGCACACGATCGGGAACCTGCCGCTCAACCAATATAATGACAGGCAGCGCCAGGGCATCGCCGATGCTCTGCACGACTGGCAGCTCACTCCTTCCGGCACACTCGGCTACGGCAAAGCCGAGGTGACGTGCGGCGGGGTGGATACGCGCGCGCTGTCATCGCAATCGATGCAATGCGTTGCCGTACCCGGGCTGTATTTCATCGGCGAGGTGGTCGATGTGACGGGGCAGTTGGGCGGCTACAATTTCCAGTGGGCTTGGGCATCCGGCCATGCCGCCGGTTGTGCGGTCTGATTCGACTCGGGGAGAGCGGGATGATGCGCATCAGGGAAATGGCACTGTGGCTGACGCAGCGTTCTCCGCGCAGCGGCGTGCGTCCCGATGAGCTGCCAGGCCATCCGCTGCGGGTCTGAACGTGAACATTGAAACCGAACTGAAGCTGCATCTTGACCCGGCACACCTTGCGCTGCTGAAGCGGCATCCTTTGCTGCGCGCATTGTCGTTGCAGCGCGCCCGAACGGTCAGGCTTTACAGCGTGTATTACGACACTCCCGGATTGAAACTGAAGCGCCATGCGATGGCGTTGCGCCTGCGCCGCATCGGCCAACGATGGGTGCA
>JAVHSB010000256.1:0-6418 GCA_036171955.1 Sideroxydans sp. | reverse complement strand
TGAAGCGCCATGCGATGGCGTTGCGCCTGCGCCGCATCGGCCAACGATGGGTGCAGACACTAAAGGGGGGAGGGCAGGCCAGCGCGGGATTGCATCAGCGCAACGAATGGGAGTTGCCGGTGGCAGCAGCGCAGCTTGATTGCACCGCGCTGGCCGCGAGTGGCGGCACATTGCCGCGCGGCGCGCGCAGCCATTTGCAACCGATTTTCGTCACCGATTTTACGCGCAACCTGCGCCTGCTTGAGTTCGAGGGGGCGCGCATCGAGGTCGGCATCGACAGCGGTGAAATACGCGCCGGCCATTCGTCCCGACCGATCTCTGAAGTGGAGCTCGAACTCAAATCGGGTGCGCCGTTGCAGTTGTTCCGGCTGGCGTTGGCGCTGCTGGATCGCGTTCCGCTACGGGTCGAACACAGCAGCAAGGCGGAGTATGGCTATGCCCTGTTCGAAGCCAGCCGGCCGGCGCCAAGCAAGGGACGATTGCCGGTATTGCACAAGACGCAGAATGCCAACGAAGCCATGCATGCACTCATCGTGGCTTGTTTGGAGCAGGTGCAGGCCAATGTGCCGGGGGCACAGCTCGAACGGGACGAGGAATTCCTGCACCAGGTCCGTGTCGGTTTGCGCCGCCTGCGTGTCGCACTGGCGATGGCGCGACACATTCACGACGATGCCGAGGCGGCCGCATTGCGCGCGCAGGTCGCGCTGCTGAATGTGGCATTGGGACGCGTGCGCGAGTGGGATGTGTTCATTACCCAGACCCTGGCATCCCTCCGCGCTGGAATGCCGGAACATGCCGGGCTGCATGACCTGCTACAGGCTGGCGCGCGCAGGCGCAAAAAAATGCATGCGGAAGCGGTGTGCAGCCTGTCCTCCACCGACTTCCAGCGTCTGCTGCTGCGCTTGGGCGCATGGTTGCAGGGCACGCAGTGGCAGGATACAGGCATTCCGATCATGCACTTTGCGCGGCGTATCCTGCAGAAAAAGCATGGTCGCATGATTGCACTGGGATCCGCCGTGCAGGACGACCCGGCGCAACTCCACGCGTTGCGGATTGCTTGCAAGAAGCTGCGCTACAGCGCCGAGATGGTCGGCAGTCTGTTTGCCGCAGATGCCGTCAGGGATTATCTGAAGCGGCTGGCAGGTATGCAGGACGCGCTGGGCGCGTTGCAGGACATCGCGGTGGCCGATCGTTTGCTGCACGAGTTGGACAGCAGGCGGGGGCGCGATACACTCGCGCTTGTGCGCCGGTGGATGGAGCATGAATATGCCGGACGGGTAGCGGAATTCGGCAAGTCATGGCGACATTTTGCGCGGCAGAACGGATTTTGGGGCTGAAATAGAGCCGATCGAAACGCTTTGAAAAGGGCAGGACTGATGAGCAAGAAACATACACCGCTGCGCGTGCCGGTGACGAGGGGACTCAAGGACATTTATGCGATGGATATGCATCTGCCTTATCAGGCGGCATGCACGGGACACTTCAGCGTGACGGCTTTTGGCCGTCTGGCGGCCGCCCTCTCGGTGGTGCGCACGGCGCTGGTGCAGAAGAATACGCAGATTCAGGATGCCGTGCCAACTCTGGATGCCGCGCTTGGGGTCTTGCTGGCAGTCCGTGCGCGCGGCGATGCCACGGGGGCGTGGGAGATCACCGCTGACGAACGCGTACCGGTACTGGCGGGGATCGAGGTGGCCGAGGCCTGTATCGGCGTTCTCGATGTGGCCTTGCTGGCGCAAACCGCAGCGATGCTGCAAGCGCAATTGGCTGGCGAATAAGGTTAAGGAACCTCTGATCAAGTTCCACATGGCCGCGCACTTGGCTTTGCGGGATGGGATGCAAGGCGGATGAGGCAGGCAATGGTCGATGCCCTTGCCTACGAGCCCAACGCAGCAGACCGCCCGCAAAGCCAGTGCCCGTTCGGGTTGCGGGCAAATCGCGCGCCCGCTGCGTTGCGCTCCTCGGCATCGTAGTCATGGCTACGACCTTCGTCGCACGCCTTGCGGTCATCGCGATTTGCCCAGCAACGCGGTTCATGGCGGACTTAATCAGAGGTTCCCTAACCAACAAGGCTGGAGGCGCGACCCAGAGTCGAACTGGGCTCTACGGATTTGCAATCCGGTGCATAACCGCTTTGCTATCGCGCCGTGTTGTATTGCGCTGTTGCTCGAAAGACAAGGGAAAGCGCAATGCTTTCCTTGAAATTTGGAGCGGGAAACGAGACTCGAACTCGCGACCTATACCTTGGCAAGGTATCGCTCTACCAACTGAGCTATTCCCGCAAAATTGAGGGTTCGCATTATATGGATTAAGACGAGGGTGTCAAGAAAGTTGCGTATAAATCTTCGCCAAGCGCGTCAGATTTTTCTGTCTCTGTATAATGCGCCGCTCTGTGATGGCAGACCGCATGTTCTTGCGCACGCCAGAATTGCCCGGATGGTGAAATTGGTAGACACAACGGACTTAAAATCCGTCGCTCTGGTAAAACAGGCGTACCGGTTCGATTCCGGTTCCGGGCACCATGTTACCTAGCCGGACTTTGCCCAGAAAAAATGTTGTGACGAATGGCTGACCCTGTGATATATCAGGCAGCGCAGGGTGGGAGGCATAGATATTTTTTTTTGTTGCAAAACTTGAAAATATCCAGAACAATCCGCCCCGGAGTTGATTCCACCCCATAATACAAAGGAGAAACGTATGAACCGCAAAGAACTGATTGATGCACTTTCCAGCAAAACCGGCAGCAGCAAGGCCGACGCAGACCGTAACATCGGGGCGCTCATCGAAATCATCACCGCCACTTTGAAGAAGGGCGACAATGTTGCTCTGGTCGGTTTCGGCACGTTCGAAGTGCGCAAGCGTGCTGCACGCACCGGGCGCAATCCTGCCACCGGCGCAGAGTTGAAGATCAAGGCTTCCAAGGCGCCTGCATTCAAGGCTGGTGCGACTCTGAAGGCTGCGGTCAACGGCGGCAAGAAGTAATCACTCCACTCTTTCATCCCAATCATGTGCGCATGATTGGGATGAAGAAGCAAAAAGGGTTGAATCATTGCGATTCAACCCTTTTCATTGGTGCTTTCCGTTTGGCCAGGTCAGGCGGACGCGAGGCGCGGGTTGCGTCCTTCCTGTGTGGTTAATGCCGCCATGGTGGCGGTACTAGTCTCGTCCAGCAGGTCCCAGCCGAAGCGCCATTCCCAATTGTTGCAGGCTTTCCCTGGATAGTTCATGCGGTGCGAACCGTCCAGGCCAAGGACGTCCTGGAGGGGAAAAATCACCGTATTGGCGATGGATGCGGACAAGGCGCTGATCATGTCCAGGTTGATCCGGCTGCCGTCGCTGTTCAGATAACGCCGGGCAAAATCCTTTTCATGCTCACTCGCCGTGTGCCACCAGCCGATGCAGGTGTCGTTGTCATGCGTGCCGGTATAGGCGACGGTGTTGGCGATATAGTGATGCGGCAGAAAATAGTTGCGTTCGTCCTCGCCGAAGGCGAACTGCAGGATGCGCATGCCGGGCAGGTTGAACTTGTCGCGCAGCGCAATCACATCCGGAGTGATCAATCCCAGATCCTCGGCGATGATGGGCAGCGCCTTGAACGCACCCCTGAACGCTTCAAACAGCTTGGCTCCGGGACCCGGTTGCCATGAACCTTTGATTGCCGTTGGTTCATCGGCGGGGACAGCCCAGTAGTCGGCAAAGCCGCGGAAATGGTCAATCCTGACCATGTCGAACTGGCGCAGGGCATGGTGCATGCGTGCGATCCACCAGGCATAGCCCTGCTCCTCGTGACGTTCCCAGCGATAAAGCGGGTTGCCCCAGAGTTGTCCGGTCTTGCTGAAATAATCCGGCGGCACACCTGCGACAACCGTCTGGCATCCTTTGGCATCCAGTTCGAACAGTTCCTGGTGGGCCCATACGTCGGCACTCTGGAAGGCAACGAAGATCGGCACGTCGCCGATGAGGCGGACGCCATGTGCGTTGGCATAATGTTTCAATTTCCGCCACTGCCTGTCATAGCACCATTGGCAGAATTTCCAGAACTCGATTTCCGATGCGAATGCGGAGGCGGCCGATTGCAGGGCAGCCGGCTCGCGACTGGCGAGGCCTTCGGGCCAGGCGTTCCAGTCGCGCCCGGTTTGGCTGGCCGCGATGGATTTGAACAATGCATAGTCATCCAGCCAGTGTTTTTCGTCGGTGCAGAACTTGGCAAAAGCCTCGTGTGCGCGTTTGCGGTGCTGTGCCAGAAAACGCTGCGACGCGAGTCTTAACAGCGCCATGCGGGATTGGCCCACGGCATCGTAATCCACCTTGTTGTCCATGGGCCCTGGTGTGGGCAATTCTTCCGCCTTGAGCCAGTCCTGTGCGAGCAATTCTTCCGGATCAATCATCAAAAAATTGCCGGCGAAGGCCGAGCTGCTCATGTAGGGGGAGTTGCAGGGGCCGACTTCTCCCAATGGTAGCATCTGCCAGCTGGATTGGCCGGCGCTGACCAGCCAGTCGATGAAACGGTAGGCGGCAGCACCAAAATCCCCGCACCCGTAGGGGCAGGGCAGAGAGGTCGGATGGAGCAGGATGCCGCTGCTGCGGATGGAGAGAGGATTCAATTGTGGTTGTCTTTCATCTTCCGGTATCTGTTGAAGGAGAATATCCGTATCGTGGGTTAATCCTTGCCGAACAGATCGCGGCTATACACCTTGTCCGCCACATCTTTGATGTCATCCGTGATGCGGTTCGCCACGATCACATCGGCCTCTTTCTTGAATTGTTCAAGGTCGTTCACCACGCGCGAATGGAAGAATTCATGCTCTTGCAGTGCGGGTTCGTACACGATGACCTCGATGCCTTTCGCCTTGATGCGCTTCATGATGCCCTGGATGCTGGAAGCGCGGAAATTGTCAGAGCCGGCTTTCATGATCAGGCGGTGGATGCCGACGACCCCTGGATTGCGCTTGAGGATGCTGGCCGCGATGAAATCCTTGCGTGTGGTGTTGCTGTCCACGATGGCCTGCATGATGTTTTGCGGCACGTCCTGATAATTGGCGAGCAGTTGCTTGGTGTCCTTCGGCAGGCAATAGCCGCCGTAACCGAACGACGGGTTGTTGTAGTGTTCGCCGATACGCGGATCGAGGCACACGCCCTGAATGATCTGGCGCGTATCGAGGCCGTGGGTGGCGGCGTAGGTGTCGAGTTCGTTGAAATAGGCCACGCGCATGGCCAGGAAGGTATTGGCAAACAGTTTGATCGCTTCAGCCTCGGTGGAGTCCGTGAACAAGGTCTGGATGTTTTGTTTGAGCGCACCCTGCTGCAGCAGGCCGGCGAAAGTCTCGGCACGCCTGGAGCGTTCGCCCACAACGATGCGCGAGGGATGCAGGTTGTCGTACAGGGCGCGGCCTTCGCGCAGGAATTCGGGGGAGAAGATCAGATTGTCGCAATTGAACTGGTGCCGCGCTTTCAGGGTGTAGCCGACCGGAACGGTGGATTTGATGACCATCACCGCCTGTGGGTTGATGCTCATGACGTCCTTGATCACGGCTTCGATGGATCGTGTGGTGAAGTAATTGGTCTCGGGATCGTAATCGGTGGGCGTCGCGATGATGACGTAATCGGCGCCGTTGTAGGCTTCGGTCTTGTCCAGGGTCGCCTTGAGATTGAGCTTCTTGTGTTGCAGATAATCTTCGATCTCGACGTCTTCGATGGGGGATTGTCTGCGGTTCAGCATCGCCACCTTTTCAGGGATGATGTCGAGCGCAACGACTTCATTGTGCTGCGCCAGCAGGATGGCGTTGGAGAGTCCGACGTAGCCGGTGCCGGCAATGGCGATTTTCATTATGGTGTTCCCTGACAGACAGTCTGATTAGACGGTTTCCTGATTATTTTGTAGACATTTTACCGGAATTAGCCGCGAATTCCGACGTGGTTTGCTTTGTTCCCAGCGCCGCCTTCATTTTGGCGAGGCGATCCATACCTTCCGCCTTGCTGACGCAGGGCGCATCGCCTGATTTCACTGCCCCTGCATAAACAATGTCGGCTTGCGGCAATTCCGCAATGAAACGGCTTGGATCGCAGGCGGAATGTTCCTTGCCGCGCTTGCGCCGCGTGCAGTAGCTGAGTTGCAGCGATCGTTGTGCGCGCGTGATGCCGACATACAGCAGGCGGCGCTCCTCCTCGATCTGTTCCGGCGTTTCGCTCCGTTCGTGCGGCAGGATGCCTTCCTCCACCCCGACCAGAAATACGTGGCCGAATTCCAGTCCCTTGGCGGCGTGCAAAGTTGAAAGCGACACTGTATCGGTCTCCTGTTCGCGCGACTCCAGCAGGTTGAGCAAAGCGATCAGTTGCGCCATTGCAATCATCGTCTTTTCGTCCGCCTCCGATTTGCGGTTCATCCAGCCGATGAAGTCCTGCACATTCTTCCATTTTGTTT
>JAVHSB010000255.1:0-9152 GCA_036171955.1 Sideroxydans sp. | reverse complement strand
GGTTTGGGGCGTACAAAGTTGCGCGAATACGCGATGCGCGGTGAAATTCCCGGTGTAGTCAAGGCCAGCTGGTAAGGGTGAATTTATGAGTATGAGTGATCCGATCTCCGACATGTTGACGCGCATTCGCAATGCGCAATTGGCGGAAAAAATAGTGGTGTCGATGCCTTCTTCCAAGATCAAGGTGGCGATTGCCGAGGTGTTGCAGGACGAAGGATATGTGGAAGGCTTCAAGGTTGTCGACCGTGATAACAAGCCCACATTGGAAATCGGTCTGAAATACTACGCAGACCGTCCTGTGATCGAAAAGATCCAGCGCGTAAGCCGTCCTGGCCTGCGCGTGTACAAGGGTAGCGAGGAAATTCCGCGCGTGATGAATGGTCTTGGTATTGCGATCGTGTCCACCTCCAAGGGGTTGATGACGGATCGTAGTGCGCGTGCCAGCGGGATCGGCGGCGAAGTCCTGTGCATCGTCGCGTAAGGGGAAGACATGTCTAGAGTAGCTAAAAATCCTATCGTGGTGCCGGCTGGTGTCGAAGTGACGGTTGCTGCCGATAAAATCTCCGTCAAGGGCCCGCTTGGAAGTCTGACTCAGGTGCTCAAGGATGGCGTCAAGGTCGAGCGCGAAGGCGACAAATTGCTGTGCAAAGCCACCGATAGTTCGAAGCAGTCGGATGCGCAATCCGGAACCGTCCGCGCCTTGTTGGCAAACATGGTCACCGGTGTGAGCAAAGGTTTCGAGCGCAAACTGACTCTCGTCGGTGTGGGTTATCGCGCCCAGGCAGCCGGCGATTCGCTGAATCTGACCCTGGGCTTCTCGCATCCGGTAGTACACAAGATGCCCAAGGGTGTAAAGGTTGCGACACCTTCGCAAACTGAAATCGTGCTGACCGGCTCCGACCGTCAGCAAGTCGGTCAAGTTGCCGCCGAGATTCGTGCCTATCGCCAGCCGGAGCCTTACAAGGGCAAGGGCGTGCGTTATGCCGACGAGGTGGTGATCCTGAAAGAAACCAAGAAGAAATAATCGAGGTTGATATGTTGAACAAGAACGAAGCGCGTCAGCGCAGAGGCCGCAAAACACGTGCCAGGATCGCGCAGCAAAAGGCTGTTCGCCTGGCGATCCACCGCACCAATTTGCACATCTATGCACAAGTCATATCTGCCGACGGCGGATCTGTTCTGGCAAGCGCTTCCACACTCGAAGCGGAAGTGCGCAAGAGCATCGCTCACGGCGGCAATACCGCAGCTGCAGCGCTGGTTGGCAAACGCATCGCCGAAAAGGCGAAGAGCGCAGGCGTGACCTCGGTCGCGTTTGATCGTTCCGGCAACAGATACCATGGCCGCATCAAGGCGCTGGCGGATGCCGCGCGCGAAAATGGCTTGCAGTTTTAATCTGGGGTGAATCATGGCTAAAGCGCAACAAGGCAAGAATCAGCAGCAGGAAGACAAGGGCGACGGACTCATCGAGAAGATGATCCATGTGAACCGCGTCACCAAGGTGGTGAAGGGCGGGCGCATCATGGGTTTCGCTGCACTGACCGTGGTCGGCGATGGCGATGGTCGCATCGGCATGGGCAAGGGAAAATCCAAGGAGGTTCCTGTTGCTGTGCAAAAGGCGATGGATGAATGCCGTCGCAAACTGGTCAAGGTCAACCTCAAGGACGGGACGCTGCACCATGCAGTGATCGGACACCACGGTGCAGCCAAGGTGGTGATGCTGCCGGCTTCGGAAGGTACCGGGATTATCGCCGGTGGTGCTATGCGTGCTGTGTTCGAGGCTGTCGGTGTGCGTAACGTGCTGGCCAAGTGCATCGGTTCCAGCAATCCATATAACGTCGTTCGCGCCACCTTGAACGGTCTGCAGTCCTTGAGCTCTCCAGCCGAGATTGCTGCCAAGCGTGGCAAGAGTGTTGAAGAGATCGCGGGGTAATCATGGCTCAAGCTAAATCGTTGAAAGTTACACAGATCAAAAGCGTGATCGGGACCAAGCAATCGCATCGCGCAACCATCCGTGGTCTGGGACTGCGCCATATCAGCCACAGTGTGGTGCTGGAAGATACGCCCGCGGTGCGCGGCATGATCAACAAAGTGTATTACCTGGTTAAGTGCGAGGGATAAATGCAACTCAATCAAATCAAGCCCGGTGAGGGCTCCAAGCACGCCAAGCGTCGAGTCGGACGCGGTATTGGATCCGGACTCGGCAAGACTGCCGGTCGCGGACACAAGGGGCAGAAATCGCGCTCCGGCGGATTCCATAAGGTCGGCTTTGAAGGTGGACAGATGCCTTTGCAGCGTCGTTTGCCGAAGCGCGGCTTTGTTTCGCTGACCCGCTACGACACGGCGCAAGTTCGCTTGTCCGATTTGGATAAATTGCCGGTCGATACGATCGACCTGCTGGTGCTGAAACAGGCCGGGGTTATTTCTGCACGGGCGCTGACGGTCAAGGTTATTTTGTCCGGAGAGCTCACGCGTCCCGTCAAGCTACAGGGTTTGCTGTTGAGCAAAGGGGCGCGTGCGGCGGTTGAAGCTGCTGGCGGCTCGGTTGCGGAATAAGGGTGCATGGTGAGAAAGCCGGTTGCCAAAGCAAAGTATGGTGATTTGAGCACCCGGCTGTGGTTTTTGCTGGGAGCGCTGGTCGTCTATCGGATTGGCGCTCATATTCCCGTACCGGGAATCGATCCTGTTGTGCTGGCCGATTTGTTCAAGCAGCAACAGGGCGGCATTCTGGGCATGTTCAACATGTTTTCCGGTGGAGCTCTCGAGCGCTTTACCATCCTGGCACTGGGGATCATGCCGTATATTTCGGCCTCCATCATCATGCAGCTTGCGGCGATTGCCGTGCCTCATCTGGAGCAGCTGAAGAAGGAAGGCGAGGCGGGCCGGCGCAAGATCACCCAGTACACGCGCTACGGTACTCTGGTGTTGGCGCTGTTCCAGTCCTTCGGCATCGCGGTGATGTTGCAGTCGCAAAAGGATCTGGTGTTGCATCCGGGCGTCATGTTCCAGATGACCACGGTTGTCACCCTGGTCACAGGCACGATGTTTCTGATGTGGCTGGGCGAGCAAATCACGGAGCGCGGCTTGGGCAATGGTATTTCGCTGATCATTTTCGCCGGGATTGCGGCTGGCTTGCCAAGCGCCATAGGCAAGACGCTGGAAATGGCACGTACTGGTGCGTTTTCCATTCCGCTGGTGCTGGCATTGTTCTTTGGCGCAATTCTGGTTACCGCGCTGGTGGTCTTCGTTGAGCGCGGTCAGCGTAAGATTCTGGTTAATTACGCCAAGCGCCAGGTTGGCAACAAAATCTACGGCGGGCAAAGCTCCCACCTGCCGTTGAAGTTGAACATGGCCGGCGTGATTCCGCCCATCTTCGCCTCGAGCATTATCCTGTTCCCGGCAACCATTGCTGGCTGGTTCGGTTCTGGCACTAACATGCTGTGGTTGAAGGATGTGAGCGACAAGCTTGCCCCAGGCCAACCGATTTATGTGATGTTTTATGCGGCTGCGATCATTTTCTTTTGTTTCTTTTACACCGCGCTGGTGTTCAGTCCAAAAGATACAGCCGACAATTTGAAGAAAAGCGGCGCGTTTTTGCCCGGGATTCGTCCTGGCGAGCAAACTGCGCGCTATATTGAAAAGATCATGCTGCGCCTGACCATGGTGGGTGCGGTTTACATTACGCTGGTGTGCCTGCTGCCGGAGTTTCTGGTGGTCAAGTGGAACGTGCCATTCTACTTTGGCGGCACATCACTGTTGATTCTGGTTGTTGTAACCATGGATTTCATGTCTCAAGTGCAGTCATACCTGATGACGCACCAGTATGAAAACCTTCTGAAAAAGGCCAATTTCAAAGCGAACTGAATCTGGAATGGCGAAGGAAGATGTCATTCAGATGCAGGGTGAAATCGTGGAGGCGATCCCCCAACGCAACCTTCAAGGTCAAGTTGGAGAATGGATTTCAGGTGTTGGGGCACATCTCCGGCAAGATGCGGATGCACTACATCTGCATTTTGCCGGGAGACAAGGTGACGGTTGATGTTTCACCTTATGACTTGAGCCGGGCGAGCATCGTGTTCCGCAGCAAGTAGTGAAAATTTTGAGAGCAGCAAGGAGAGGTAAATGAAAGTCCAAGCATCCGTGAAGAAAGTGTGCCGCAATTGCAAGATCGTGCGGCGCAAAGGTGTGGTTCGCGTGATCTGCAGCAGTGATCCGCGCCACAAACAGCGCCAGGGTTGATTGAGTTAAATCGCCGCTGGATGATAGAATTCGCAACTTTTGAACGATAGGGTAGCTGCATGGCTCGTATTGCCGGTGTAAACATTCCAAACCATCAACACGCTGAAATCGCGTTGACCGCCATTTATGGTATCGGACGCACCCGTGCCCAGCAAATTTGTGCTGCGGTCGGAGTCGCCGTTTCGACCAAGATCAAGGACATCAACGATTCCGACATGGAGAGGCTGCGCGAAGAAGTCGCCAAGTTTACGGTTGAAGGCGACCTGCGTCGCGAAGTGACTATGAACATCAAGCGACTGATGGACATGGGCTGCTATCGTGGCGTGCGTCATCGTCGCGGATTGCCTTGCCGCGGACAGCGCACCCGCACCAATGCGCGCACCCGCAAAGGCCCGCGCAAATCCATCGCAGGCGCGAAAAAGTAATCAAGTAGAGGACAGCAACCATGGCAAAGACCAGCACGAAAGTGCGCAAGAAAGTTAAGAAGAACGTTGCCGAAGGCATCGCGCACGTTCACGCTTCCTTCAACAACACCATCGTCACCATCACCGACCGCCAGGGCAATACCCTTGCCTGGTCCACCAGTGGTGCACAGGGATTCAAGGGCTCACGCAAGAGCACGCCGTTCGCTGCGCAGATCGCTGCCGAGACCGTTGGGAAATCCGCAACAGAGTGCGGAGTCAAGAATCTGGAAGTTCGGATCAAGGGGCCTGGTCCCGGACGCGAGTCCGCGGTGCGCGCCCTGAATGCCGCCGGTTTTAAAATTACCAGCATTTCGGATATCACGCCGGTGCCGCACAACGGTTGCCGTCCCCCGAAAAAGCGCCGTATTTAAGGAGTATGGATCTTGGCTAGAAATCTTGATGCAAAGTGCCGTCAGTGCCGCCGCGAAGGCGAGAAGCTGTTTCTGAAAGCTGAAAAATGCTTCACCGACAAGTGTGCGGTCGAGCGCCGCGCCTATCCGCCCGGCCAGCACGGACAACGTCGCAATCAGCGCCTGTCCGAGTACGGCGGCCAATTGCGCGAAAAACAAAAGCTGCGCCGCATCTACGGCATGCTGGAAGGACAGTTCCGTCTGACCTACAAGCGTGCCGAACAATCGCGCGGCATTACCGGCGAAGCGCTGTTGCAAATGCTTGAGTCACGTTTGGACAATGTCGCCTATCGCATGGGTTTTGGCGGTTCGCGTGCTGAAGCACGCCAGACCGTGCGCCATAACAGCATTCTGGTGAATGGCAAGCGCGTCAATATTCCGTCATACCGGGTCAAACCTGGCGATGTAGTCGAGATCGCCGACAAGGCCAGGAATCATCTGCGCCTGAAGTCCGCGCTGGAGGCTGCGGAGCAGCGCGGTTTCCCGGAATGGATCGAAGTTGACAGCAAGGCATTCAAGGGCACGTTCAAGGCCTTGCCGCAACGTTCCGAATTACCGGCAACGATCAATGAACACCTCGTTGTCGAGCTGTATTCCAAGTAATCAACGCGGAGTCGAATATGCCTACCAATAATTTGTTGAAGCCGCGCATTATCGATGTGCAGAACATCTCGGCGACCAAGGCCCGCGTGGTCATGGAGCCGTTCGAGCGCGGTTACGGCCATACTCTTGGCAATGCCCTGCGTCGCATCCTGCTCTCCTCGATGCCCGGCTTCGCGGCAACGGAAGTCAAGATCGCCGGCGTGCTGCACGAGTATTCGCCGATCGATGGCGTACAGGAAGATGTGGTCGAGATCCTGCTGAACCTGAAAGGTCTTGTGCTCAAGCTGCACGGCAAACCGGAAGCCACGCTGGTGCTGAAGAAAAGCGGCGCCGGCGTTGTCACCGCTGCCGACATCGAAATCGATGCCGACACAGAAGTGATCAATCCGGATCATGTCATCGCGCATTTGACCGCGGGCGGCAAGCTGGACATGGAGATCAAGGTCGAGCAGGGCCGTGGTTACGTGTCCGCAATTTCGCGCCAGCAACCGGGCGCCACCCGGTCGGTTGGCCATATCGCGCTGGACGCTTCGTTCAGCCCGATCCTGCGTGTCAGCTATGCCGTTGAAAGTGCCCGCGTCGAGCAGCGTACCGACCTCGACAAGCTGATCATCGACATTGAGACCAACAGTGCCATCGATCCGGAAGAATCCATCCGTTATGCTGCGCGCATCCTGGTTGAACAGTTTTCCGTGTTTGCCGCGCTGGAAGGTACTCCGGCACCAGTCGAGAAACCGGCTGCACCGAAGGTCGATCCGATGTTGCTGCGTCCGGTGGACGATCTGGAACTGACGCCCCGTTCTTCGAACTGCCTGAAGGCGCAGAGCATCCATTACATCGGCGACCTGATCCAGTACACCGAAGCCGATCTGTTGCGCACCCCGAATCTGGGGCGCAAGTCCCTCAACGAGATCAAGCAAGTGCTCGCCGAGCACGATCTGTCGCTGGGGATGAAACTGGAAAACTGGGCGGCTGTGTCCGAGAAATAAAGCGTGGCTGGTTTAATGCCAGTTCAGTAAGCAAGAGAGGAAAATCATGCGTCACCGTTTAGGACTTAGAAAACTCAACCGCACCAGCAGCCACCGTCTGGCGATGCTGCGCAACATGACCGTTTCGCTGCTGCGTCACGAAGTCATCAAGACCACTTTGCCCAAGGCCAAGGAGTTGCGCCGTGTTGCCGAGCCTATCCTTACGCTGGGCAAGAATCCGAGCCTGGCCAATCGCCGTCTGGCATTCGCCCGTCTGCGCGACCGCGAGATCGTCAGCAAGCTGTTCGACGAACTCGGCCCGCGATATGCAGCGCGCAACGGCGGCTACTCGCGCATCCTGAAGTTCGGTTTCCGCAAGGGCGACAACGCACCGATGGCTTTGGTGGAGTTGATGGACCGTCCGGCCGATGCCCAGCCGGTGGAAGTCGCGGGCGAGTAAACAACGCCGCAGGAAACATAGGAACAAGGCCGGGTTATCCCGGCCTTGTTCATTTTGAAATTCTTATATTCAAAATCCTGATGGCCGGGCGCTGTATGCAAACAGCTCTGCCAGATGGGTGGAGCCTACGCTCCCATTGAGCTGCCGAGCAGTTTCCGCAGGTAAGGTCCGGTCACGCTTTCCGCATTATCAACTACCGTGCGCGGTGCTCCCTCCGCCACGATGCGCCCGCCGCCGTCGCCGCCTTCCGGTCCCAGATCGATCACCCAGTCGGCGGTCTTAATGACATCCAGATTGTGTTCGATCACCACGATGGTGTTGCCTTGGTCGCGCAACTTGTGGATGACTTTGAGCAGCATGTCGATGTCGTGGAAGTGGAGACCGGTGGTTGGCTCGTCCAGGATGTACAGCGTGCGTCCGGTGTCGCGCTTGGACAGTTCAAGTGACAACTTTACGCGCTGTGCTTCACCGCCCGAAAGCGTGGTGGCACTCTGCCCCAGCGTGATGTAGCCAAGGCCTACATCAAGCAGGGTCCGCAATTTGCGCGCGATCAGCGGGACCGGGCGGAAAAACTCATGCGCCTGTTCCACAGTCATGGCAAGAACCTTGTGGATGTTCGCGCCCTTGTACTGGATTTCCAGCGTCTCGCGGTTATAGCGCTGGCCGTGGCACACATCGCACGGCACATACACGTCGGGCAGGAAGTGCATCTCGACCTTGATCACGCCGTCTCCCTGGCACGACTCGCAGCGTCCGCCCTTGACGTTGAAGGAGAATCTTCCAGGCCCGTAACCGCGTTCACGCGACATCGGGACACTGGCGAACAGGTCGCGGATCGGCGTGAACAGTCCGGTATAGGTCGCCGGATTGGAACGTGGCGTCCGTCCGATCGGCGACTGATCGACGTTGATGACCTTGTCAAAGAATTCAAGCCCCTTAATCTCGCGATAGGGCGCCGGTTCGGTAGTGCTGCCATACAAATGCTGGGCCACCGCGTTGTACAGGGTGTCGTTGATCAGGGTTGACTTGCCCGAGCCGGATACGCCGGTGATGCAGGTCAGCAGACCAACCGGCAGATCCAGCGTTACATCCTTCAGGTTGTTGCCGCACGCGCCGCTGATGCGCAGATGGCGCTCGGGATCGGGCGAGTGGGATTTTTTAGGTACGGCAATGCTGCGCCGGCCGGAGAGATATTCGCCGGTCAGCGACTGCGGGTTAGCGATCACTTCCTGCGGTGTGCCCTGCGCCACAACCCTGCCGCCGTGTTCGCCCGCGCCCGGCCCCATGTCCACCACGAAATCGGCGGTGCGTATCGCGTCCTCGTCGTGCTCCACCACGATCACGCTGTTGCCCATGTCGCGCAGGCGCTTCAACGTATCCAGCAGGCGGTCGTTGTCGCGCTGGTGCAGGCCGATAGAAGGCTCGTCCAGCACATACATCACCCCGGTCAGGCCGGAGCCGATCTGCGACGCCAGGCGGATGCGCTGCGCTTCGCCGCCGGACAGGGTCTCGGCAGAACGTTCCAGCGACAGGTAATCCAGTCCCACGTTGTTGAGGAAAGTGAGGCGGCTGGCGATCTCCTGCACAATCTTCTCGGCGATAGCCTGCTTGTTGCCGGGCAGCTTGGCGTGCTGGAAGAAAGTCAGCGCCTGCTTCAGCGGCAATGCACTCAATTCGTAAATGGTGCGGTCGGCCACGCGCACATGGCGCGCCTCTTCGCGCAGGCGCGTGCCGTGGCAAGCCGGGCAGGTGCAGGAATTCAGGTACTTCGCGAGTTCCTCGCGCACGGTGGGCGATTCCGTCTCGTTATAGCGCCGCTCCAGATTGTGCACGATGCCCTCGAATGCATGCTCGCGCAGCATCTTCTTGCCACGCTCGTTCAGGTAGGTGAAGGCGATCTCCTCGCGTCCGCTGCCGTACAGCACCACCTGCTGGATATTTTGCGGCAGGCTCTCGAAGGGGCGCTCCAGGTCAAAATCGTAATGTTTGGCCATGCTGTCCAGCATCTGGA
>JAVHSB010000254.1:4489-9242 GCA_036171955.1 Sideroxydans sp. | reverse complement strand
AACGGCTGGCCTCGCGCGCGTTGCGGGCGACTTCTGTCATGCCCTTCTTGTTGTTGTCCAGTTCTTCCAGAACAAACATCGGCAGGTAGATATCGTGTTCCTCGAAGCGGAACAGGCTGGTCGGGTCGTGCATCAGCACATTGGTGTCCAGCACGAACAGCTTGGTGGCTTTTTGCTGCATGGTTGCTTTACGGGCGTTCATGTTGTCCCTTACAGAGTTAGCACAAATGCGAGAACTTCCTGTGCGTGGCCGTCCGCCTTCAGGCCGCGCCATTCCTTGCGGATGATGCCGTGACCGTCGAGCACGAATGTGCTGCGCTCGATGCCGCGCACCTGTTTGCCGTACATCATCTTCTGCTTCATCACTCCGAACTGGTTGCAAACCTTTTCTTCCGCATCTGACAGCAACTCGAAGGGTAGGGTGAATTTGACCTTGAAGTTTTCGTGCGATTTGATGCTGTCCCGTGAGATGCCGACGATCTTGCAACCTGCACTTTCGAATCGGTCATGCAGGTCGCGGAACTGCTGCGCCTCGGTGGTGCAGCCCGGCGTGTTGTCCTTGGGATAGAAATAGATCACCAGGGATTTGCTGCGGATGGGATACACGGTGAAATCGACTCCGCCGGTGGCGGGCAGGGTGAAATCGGCTACAACTTGTTTTGGCATTAAAGTACTCCGGTGACTGGCTCGCATTGTTGTCAAAAACACGGGTAAAGGCAAGCTGGCCGAAGTGCCTTGAATTTTCACGTTCTACAGGGTTGAAATTCCAGAGAATCCCCCCATTTGCCCCGTAGTCAAATATTTCCCGCGAGGAGCGATCATGCGTTTCGACAAATTCACCACCAAGTTGCAACAAGCCTTGTCCGATGCCCAGAGTCTGGCCGTTGGCGCCGACAACCAGTTCATCGAGCCGCAGCACCTGCTGCTTGCCATGCTCAATGATGCAGACAGCGGGGCCGGTTCGTTGTTGGCGCGCGCTGGCGGCAACGTCAATGCGCTGAAAAGTGCGCTCAACGAAGCCGTGGATCGCCTGCCAAAAGTTGAGGGGCACGGCGGCGAGGTGCAGGTGGGGCGCGACCTCGGCAACTTGTTCAACCTTACTGACAAGGAGTCGCAGAAACGCGGTGACCAATTCATTGCGTCCGAGATGTTCCTGCTCGCGCTCACCGGCGACAAGGGCGAATGCGGACGCCTGTACAAGCAGCACGGCATTACCCGCGCCGCTCTGGAGACGGCGATCAACGCGGTGCGCGGCGGCGAGTCGGTCGGTTCGCAGGAAGCCGAAGGTCAGCGCGAAGCATTGAAGAAATACACCCTCGACCTGACCGAGCGTGCGCGTTCCGGCAAGCTCGATCCGGTCATCGGCCGCGACGACGAGATCCGTCGTGCGATCCAGGTGCTGCAGCGCCGCACCAAGAACAACCCGGTTTTGATCGGCGAGCCCGGCGTGGGCAAGACCGCGATCGTGGAAGGGCTGGCGCAACGGATTATCAACGGCGAAGTGCCTGAGTCGCTGAAGGGCAAGCGCGTGTTGAGTCTGGACATGGCAGCCCTTCTGGCTGGTGCGAAATATCGTGGCGAATTCGAAGAGCGGTTGAAATCGGTGCTCAAGGAATTGTCGCAGGACGAAGGCCGCAATATCGTGTTCATTGACGAGCTGCATACCATGGTGGGCGCGGGCAAGGCCGAAGGCGCGATGGACGCGGGCAATATGTTGAAGCCCGCATTGGCGCGTGGCGAATTGCACTGCATTGGCGCGACCACACTGGACGAATACCGCAAATATATCGAGAAGGATGCCGCACTGGAGCGCCGCTTCCAGAAGGTGCTGGTGGATGAACCTTCGGTGGAATCCACCATCGCCATCCTGCGCGGCCTGCAGGAACGCTACGAACTGCACCATGGTGTTGAGATCACCGATCCGGCAATAGTCGCGGCGGCGGAATTGTCCAACCGCTACATCACCGACCGCTTCCTGCCGGACAAGGCCATCGACTTGATCGACGAGGCTGCCGCGCGCATCAAGATGGAGATCGACTCCAAGCCGGAAGTGATGGACAAGCTCGACCGCCGCCTGATCCAGCTCAAGATCGAACGCGAAGCGGTTAAGAAAGAGAAAGACGAAGCCTCGCGCAAACGCATGGCGTTGATCGAAGACGAGATCAAGAAGCTGGAGCGCGAATACGCCGACCTCGAAGAAATCTGGAAGGCAGAGAAGGGCGCGGCGCAAGGTGCGGCCAGCGTGAAAGAAGAGATCGAACACGTGCGCGCCGAGATGGTCAAGCTGCAACGCGAAGGCAAACTGGAGAAAGTGGCAGAGCTGCAATACGGCAAGCTGCCGCAACTCGAAGCGAAACTGAAAGAAGCCGCGCAACGCGAGGCAGAAGGTGACGGCACAAAAAACAAACTGCTGCGTACCCAGGTGGGTGCAGAAGAGATCGCCGAAGTGGTGAGTCGCGCCACCGGTATCCCTGTGAGCAAAATGATGACCGGCGAGCGGGACAAGCTGCTGCACATGGAAGACAAACTGCACGAGCGCGTAGTGGGGCAGGATGAGGCCGTGCGCCTGGTGTCCGATGCCATTCGCCGTTCGCGCTCCGGCCTGTCAGACCCGAACCGTCCTTACGGCTCCTTCCTGTTCCTGGGCCCCACCGGCGTGGGCAAGACCGAGCTGTGCAAGGCGCTGGCGGGCTTCATGTTCGACTCGGAAGATCATCTGATTCGCATCGACATGAGCGAATACATGGAGAAACATTCCGTGGCGCGCCTGATCGGCGCACCGCCGGGCTATGTCGGTTATGAAGAAGGTGGCGGTCTGACCGAAGCGGTGCGGCGCAAACCGTACAGCGTCATCCTGCTCGATGAGGTGGAGAAGGCGCACCCCGATGTATTCAATGTGCTGCTGCAAGCGCTGGACGACGGTCGCATGACCGACGGACAAGGCCGCACGGTGGACTTCAAGAACACCGTCATTGTGATGACCTCAAATCTGGGGTCGCAGATGATCCAGCAGATGTCGGGCGATGATTACCAGGTGGTTAAACTTGCCGTGATGGGCGAGGTAAAGACTTATTTCCGTCCCGAGTTCATCAACCGCATCGACGAGGTGGTGGTGTTCCATGCGCTCGACGAGAAGAACATCAAGTCCATCGCCCGCATCCAGTTGCAGTATCTGGAGAAACGTCTTGCCGCGATGGAGATGAAGCTGGAGGTGAGCGAAGCCGCACTTGCAGAGATTGCCAACGCAGGCTTCGACCCGGTGTACGGCGCAAGACCGCTGAAGCGCGCGATCCAGGCGCAGTTGGAAAATCCGCTGGCCAAAGCGATTCTGGAAGGGCGCTTTGCAGCGAAGGATACCATCAAGGTGGGTTGCAAGGCGGGCGTGATGCAGTTCGACAAAGGATGAACCTGCTGAGCGGCTTGATTGCGGCGTTGCGCGGTGCTCAAAATCCTCATGTACCTTTTGTACATTCCGATTTTTGTGTGCCGTGCGCCTTGCGCTCAAGCCGCTCGTTTAGGTTTTCATCTGACTGCCAACTACTGTGATTGTGAACCCGATATATGCAAATCAGATTCATCATGCCGCCACCCTCCAAACCGCCCAGTCTCTTGCACAAACTGGTGGGCTTTCTTGTCGCCGTGGCGGTCGCCATCGTCGCGTTGATGTTCTCCGCTATTTTCTTCGTCGTTATCGCCGTGTTTGGATTGATCGCATGGGGATATTTCTGGTGGAAGACGCGCGGGATGCGCAAGCAGATGCGTGAATTCGCGGCACAGGCTCGATCTGCGATGTGCGAGTGTCCTGCCAGCAACGACGGCGTGTTTGAAGGAGAGGTGATCCGCGTGGTTGAACCTCGGGATGAGAAATGAGTTTCTGAGAAATAAAAAAGCCCGGCGCCGCCGGGCTTTTTAACGATCTCTCAATGTGTCGTTGCGGGAGAGATGAATGTCTGGTTCTCTTGCTGATGTTTCTTGTCGTGTTTCGCCATCCGTTTCTCTTTTGCCGTCATCAGCGGTTTCTTCTTGGTGTCTCGATGAACATTGTGCGACTTGGACATGATCGACCTCCTTATACAGGTTAAGAAAAGAACTGCATTTCCATGCTACGCCACTCTTTTGTTTTTGTCTGGTTCCGCTTTTGCAACTCGCGCCCGCAATTGCCCGCAGGCACCTTCCACTTCCTGCCCGGCCGAATCGCGCAACTGCGTGACTATGCCGCATTGTTTGAGTGCGCCAACGATGCGGGACAAACGTTCTGGCGAAGGTCTGCGGTAAGGCAGGCCTTCCACCTGATTGAACGGGATGAAGTTCATAATCGCGTACTTGCCAGTGAGCAGTTCGATGATGCGCTCCATCTCCTGGTCGTTATCGTTCACACCTTCGATCAGCGTCCACTGGTACTGAGTCGGATAGCCGGTGGCTCTGGCATACAACTCGGCGCGTACCACCAGCTCTTCCACAGGTATCTGCGGGGCATGTGGCAGCAGTTTGGCGCGCAGTGCATCATTGGTGGAATGCAGGGAAAGCGCAAGTGCGGGTTTCACTGACAATAATTCATTCGCCGGCACATTCACTCCCACTTGCAGGGGTAGGGTGGAAACGTAATCGCTAAGCAACTCTGCCTCCATCCCAGCTTTCCCCCTGCATGCGGGAAGGAGTGAATTGCGTTCATTCCGAGAGTCACACCCCTCCATCAACCGCTCGAACAACCGCAGATCTCCCACCGTAGAGAGCACCAGATTCTTGTGCCCGA
>JAVHSB010000254.1:0-4389 GCA_036171955.1 Sideroxydans sp. | reverse complement strand
CGCTCGAACAACCGCAGATCTCCCACCGTAGAGAGCACCAGATTCTTGTGCCCGATGTTGCCATGCGTTCCCAGCACATCGATTGCTTCCAGCACGTTGTCCAGATTGTGTGCCGGTTCGCCCATACCCATGAACACGACTTTGCTTACTTCGCGGCGTTTGCGCGCCAGCACCACCTGCGCCACGATCTCCGCGCTGTCGAGCTGACGAATCAAACCATTGCGACCGCTCATGCAGAACACGCAACCCACAGCGCACCCCACCTGCGTCGAGATGCACAAGCCCCCGCGCGGTAACAGCACGCTCTCCACCATCTGCCCGTCGGACAGTTCCACCAGCAATCGCGCCACTGATTGATTATCAAAGTTATGATCAAAGCTCATCTTCCTCTGGGAGAGGGAGTCACTCATTGAATTGCTGCCCTCACCCCGCTCATCTTCCAGAGGGAGCGGGAGTAAATCTGGCTTGATCGATACTTTTTGGGCGGGATACTCTCCGTGCAAACGCGCCAACCCCTCCAGCTCCTCCAGGATAGCAGGCAAGGCCTCGCGCATCGCGGCCGGGAAGAAGGTTTCGGCGGGGCTACCCTTGATGTCGTAAGAGCGCACCTGGCTCCAGCCGCGCAACAAACGGTCCGCATGGCAAGGTTTTGCGCCCAGGTCGTGCAGGCGTTGGCGGAGGTGGGAGAGGCGCATGGGCAAGCTTGAAAGTTTTCGGCGCGATTCTAGCCCAAGCTATGGGATGTCGAAGCTGATCAGCCGTCGTGATCCGATAGAAGCAGCGGGTATGTGCCTCGACATCCTGCGGCAGGTTAGTGCTTGGAAGGTTTGATGAGGCTGATGATCTGCGCGCTTGGTGTGTCGTGGCCATCATCGTAATACGGCTTGGCTTCGTCAAAGCCGAGCGCTTCGGCCAGTTCTTTTTCGCGTTCCGAGATCAGTGCGAAGCAGTCCTTGATCTGCTGGACGGTGTCGCCAGTGAGCGGGTTGGGGCGGCCACCCAATGGGGTCGCATCGCGGACAACGCTGCCCAGTGTCTTGCGCATCATGCGCAGGATGCGTTGTTCCTTGCTCAATTCTTCTCTGCTCATAACATTGATACCGGTGAAATTGAAGTTGTGCCACTGTAGCCTAAAACCCCGACGGGGGCATAGCCGCATTACGCCATTACCCCAATGATCAAGGGGTGATGCCCACCGGTTTGTCCGGTGTTACAAAGAGCAGAGCAATGCCGGTGGCTGGTAACGCGTTCGGATGTGGAACATCCTGAATGCACCGAAGTCTTTGGCGCTGGAGAGGGTGCCCGCGTATTCGAAGTGCGCCCAGCCCTCTCCTTCCAGTTCCAGCATTGCAACGAAAGGCTCCGTTCCGAATATCTCTCCCGGCGGGGTGACGGGTTCGATACGCGCAGTCTTGGTGACGTCATGGCTGGAATAGGTGTGGCACCCGGCGAGGTGGTCATACAGTTTGTACACCGGGCCGAAGTGCAGGCCGATGCGCAACATCAACGGTTCATCGATTTCCAGTCCGGACTGGTCGATTTCTGCGAGCACGGTATTCATGGCGACTGCAATCTTGGCTGCGGTGGAGGCTTTTCTCGTGACCAGGAAGATCGCATCTCCCCAGGTGTCCACGTGCTGCACATCCGACTTGAACTCTTTGAGCACTTTCGCCAGCAGCGGTTGCAATTCGGTGTAGTACCACAGGATGCCGCGGTCATTCAGTTTGCTGTAGCCGCGCACGTCGGAAAACAGAAGAGCGTGCGGCTCGCGCTCGTGCTCCGGGTTATCCTGGCCGGACTTGCGGGTGGGCGGTCTGGGAGCCATATCGGGTCCCGGTATGTGCATCGTCTGGTGGCCCAGATGGCTCCACTTGTTGATGATATTGATGGTGCCACGGCTGCTTTTGGCCAGATTCGGATTCAGCACGGCCAGCTGCATGGGACTCACACCCAGTGAATTCGCGCGCATGATTGTCATGCCCATCGCCACATCCGAGCAATAACCAAAGAGCGATTCATCCTCCAGAAAATCGGATTCGGTGGCAAAAGAAACCGTGTTGGCCTGCCGGATGCAGGCATGGAAGCGATCAACCCATTGCTCTCCGGCGGGACGCACGGCGACGTTGCAAAAATTCTCCACGCCGAAGGGCAGCCAGACGTTCAACTCACAACCCAGTTTTACGAACGATTCGGCGAACAGAATATCCGACCCGGCCATCAGCGAGCCATACGCTATGGAGCAGTGGTTGGAGGAGATCATCTTCTCGATATTCCGCTGTAGTTCGTTCTCTGCCTGCGCATCGATGGGGTGATGGTTGTAGAAGGCATGTCCGCAGTAGTGGATGACCGTCTCAGGCAGGAGAGGGTCGAGTATTTCCGGTTCGATGTGCAGATATTTGCAGACGAGCTTTAGTTGATGATGAGTTCGGGCGCGGGTGAGGATGTTCTGGGTGTTGTGTGCTGCCGCTGCGGCAATTGCAGCTCGGGCTTCATCGAGCCTGCCCAATAGCAGAAAAGCCTCGGCCTGTGTGGCCAGGGAGAAATAGGGCGGCCCTGCGTCCTTCAGCGCGAAGGCGAGGGCGCTGGTGGCGAGCGAATGAGCCAACTGCATTTCGCCTGCCAGCATGAAAAGCGTGGCTGCGTTGATGGCGGCGTAATGCCCGCCGGTCTGGTCGAAAGCCTTCTGATAAGTGACCGCGGCCGCCAAGCACCTTTGCGTATCCAGTTGCAGGGTAGAGCCCGATTCATCGATGCCGAGAAACGCCAGATCCTTCAGGATGCGAGCCTCGAGGGTGCGAACATATTCGTTCTCGCTGGTGTGCAGTTTGTAGGAATAAAATGCGTCCAGCGCGCGCTGTTTTGCATTGCAGCGCGAGAGGGCAAGGACTGCGCAGTAACGGAAAAACTCATCTTCGGGGTTGATCCTGAGCGCCACCTGCGCCAGATCATATTCGTTCAAATAGTCGCCCGATTTTTGGGCGCTGACGATCCTGGATTTGAGTTCCTTTGTTGCGGCATCCATTGTTGCCTCGATGTTTGTGCTCATGCGGGCATTTTAAAGGCTGCCAGTGCTCGTGCGCCAAGTTATTGACTGTGGTTGGGCAATCCGCTCCGTCGGTTTGCCGGCTGAAGTTTGAGATAATGCTCCGGTCTGCAACCGAATGTTCCATCATCATGTGGCTACAAAAAGAGATATGCCTGCAAGCAAGGTCGCGCGGTTTTCACCTGATCACCGATGAGGTGGCGCGCGCTTTGCCTGAGCTGAAGAATTGCAAAATCGGGCTGCTCAATATTTTCATCCGGCACACATCGGCATCGCTCAGCCTGAACGAGAATGCCGACCCGACAGTGCGCCAGGATTTCGAGGACTGGTTCAATCGAGCGGTACCGGAGGATGAACCTTACTATCGCCATCAGGATGAGGGCGCGGACGATTTGCCAGCGCACATCAAATCCAGTCTGCTCGGCACGAGCCTGAACCTCCCCGTTTCGCATGGACGCCTTGCGCTGGGGACGTGGCAGGGCATCTATCTGTGCGAGCACCGCAATCAGGCGGGCAGCCGACAACTTGTGCTGACTTTGCAGGGAGCAGAGTGATGGCTGAAGATCACAAGCTGTTGCATCTTCTGATTCATGGCCGCGTGCAGGGCGTGTGGTATCGCGATTCGATGCGGCGCGAGGCGGAGGTGCTGGGAGTGAATGGCTGGGTGCGCAATCGCCGTGACGGCACGGTGGAAGCAATGGTGCAGGGCGCGCCGGACGCCGTTGACGCCCTGGCGCGCTGGGCGCAGCGCGGGCCTGAACGGGCAGCAGTGGAACGTGTGCAGGTGGAGGCTGGCAGCAGCGAGCATACGGGTTTCGAAATCAAGGGGACGGCATGACCGATGCGTTGCCGGAATGTCTGTTGTTTGTTACGCCCGATTGTCCCCATTGCGCAACCGTGCAGCGCGAACTAGAGGGCTTGCAGCAACAGGGAATGACCTCTGGGGTGGTCGTGGTGGATGCGTCGCGCCAGCCTGAACTTGCGGCGCAGCACGGCGTGCGCAGTGTGCCGTGGCTCAAGCTCGGACCGTACACGCTGATCGGGGTGCAAAGTCCTGCCGAGTTGCGGCAGTGGGCCGAATGGGCCCACGGCGATGCGGGCGCGGCGCATTACGTTGCCCATTTGCTCGACAGCGGCAACTATGCGCAGGCCAGCGCTTTCGTGCATGCCGACGCGGGGCGCTTGCAACCCCTGCTCGCCATCGTGGCCGATCCGGACGAAAAACTGGCGGTGCGTCTCGGTGTCAGCGCCCTGTTCGAATCCTATGCCGGTACGCCGACGTTGCAATCGCTGTTGCCGCAACTATCCGGGTTGTGTCGTCATGCCGACCATCGGGTGCGTGCCGA
>JAVHSB010000253.1:7997-9263 GCA_036171955.1 Sideroxydans sp. | reverse complement strand
GCGAGTGCGGCATGCCGAGGCTGTCGAGCGCCAGCAGGAGCAAGGCCCCGATCAGCGCGGCTGTGGCATAGATGTCGGTGCGGAAGATCAGGGGGATTTCGTTGCACAGGATATCGCGGATGACGCCGCCGAATACGCCGGTGATGACCCCCATCAGCGCGGCGATCAGCCAATTCACCTGCAGGCTCATCGCGATGCTGGTACCAATGACGGTGAACAGCGCAAGGCCGACGGCATCCGGCAGCAGGAAGAAGTTCCTGGGGATGGCGAACTTGCGCTCGACCACGAAAGTCAGCATCGCGGCAGTGATGCCCACCACCACATAAAGAGGGTCATGGATCCAGTACACCGGCAAGCGCCCGAGCAGGATGTCGCGCACCGTACCGCCGCCGATGCCGGCGATCACGGCGATGACGGCCACCCCGAACAGGTCGAGTTCGCGCCGTTGCGCTTCGAGGGTGGCCGTGATGGCGCACACGGCCACCGCGCACAGATCGAGGATGTATATGAGATTCATGGGGCGCGCATTATACGAGCAGGGCGCCCCCGCAGTGGTAGAATCCGCGCCTCATTTTTGGGGTGGCGCGCATGGCAGGAAATTATGAAATGATCGTGTTCGACTGGGATGGCACCCTGATGGATTCGACCGCAGTGATCGCCTCGTCCATCCAGGCGGCCTGCCGCGACCTGAATCTGCCGGTTCCGAGCGACGAGTCGGCGCGCCATGTGATCGGCATGGGGCTGGTGCAGGCATTGCAGCATGCGGTGCCGGATGCGCCGGCGCATTTGTACGAACCCCTGGCGGAACGCTATCGCCATCATTTTCTGGCGCAGGATGAATCCATTCCGCTTTACGCCGGGGCGGCCGCGACCGTGGCCGAGTTGCACGACGCGGGCTACACGCTGGCGGTGGCGACCGGCAAGAGCAGCAAGGGATTGCAACGCGCGCTCGACAGCAGCGGCTTGCGCCGGTATTTTCGGGCGACGCGCACCGCCGACCAGACTTTTTCCAAGCCGCACCCGGCAATGCTGCTGGAGCTGATGGACGAACTGGGAGTCGATGCGGCGCGGGCGCTGATGATCGGCGATACCACGCATGATTTGCAGATGGCGATCAATGCCGGGGTCGCGGCGGTGGGGCTGACCCACGGCGCGCACCCGGCCGATCAATTGGGTGCCTTGCAACCGCTGGCCCTGCTGGATGACTTTGACGAATTGCGTGCCTGGCTCAAGGGCAACGCCTGAAAGGACCGATGATGGCCGATA
>JAVHSB010000253.1:0-7897 GCA_036171955.1 Sideroxydans sp. | reverse complement strand
TTTACCGGCGCCATGCAGAAACTCGGCGTCGAGCGCCGCCTGATGACGGCCGGCGAGAACAAGGGTTTCATGGACCCGTTCTCCCCGCGCAACCCGAAACACGAGGCGTTCACCCAAGGACTGCTCGAAGACATCCACCAGCAGTTCATCGCCGTGGTGCGCCAGGGTCGCGGCAAGCGCCTGCATGAAACTGCCGAGATGTTCAGCGGACTGTTCTGGACTGGCGACAAGGCGATCGAGCTGGGGCTTGCCGACGCCTATGGCAGCGTGGACTCCGTGGCGCGCGATGTGATCAAGGCGGAAGACATCATTGACTTCACGACCAAGGAAAACATCGCGGATCGTCTGGCGAAGAAGCTGGGCGCTGGCGTGGCGAGCGCGTTTCCCGGATTCGGCGCGCAGGGCGAAGGTGTGACGCTGCGCTAGTGCCAGTCATTCCCGGCGCGGGAATAACAAGATCGAGTTCAGGTGAGGGCCACGATCAGTTCGTTCAAGTTCGTGATCGGCGGCAGGCATTGCGTACCGCGACACAGCCAGGCAGTGGTCCTTGCCTGTTCTGGTTTTGACAGCACGGCAGGCAAATCCTGTTCATCACCGTTCAGCACGATCATCATCAAATCAGGTTCGTATTTTTCAGAAACGGCCGCCCGCCAGGCGGCGGTCTCTTTTTCATCTCCGCACAACACCAGCAGCGAAGGCGGCCGCAACAGTTCGCCCAGTGCGCTGTTCAGGCTGCAACACTGGCTCGCTGCTCGTTGCATCAACGGGTAGAACAATCTCATGCAGCGTTCTGCCGCATCGCGGTAGCGCGTGTCACCCGTCAATTCTGAGAGGCGCAACAGAGCTTGTGCGGCGATGCCATTGCCGCTCGGGGTGGCGTTGTCCTGGCCGGTCTTGTTGCGCTGGATGAGCGCTTCATGGTCGTGGCTGGTGAAGAAGAAACCGCCGTTCTGTCTGTCTTCGAAGCGTTCCAGCAGCGCATCAGCAAGCTGTAGGGCAAAGTGCATGTTTTCCGCACGATACTCGGTTTGCAGCAATTCCAGACAGGCATCGAGCAGGAACGCATGGTCGTCCAGATAGGCGTTCAGATGGGTCTTGCCGTCCTTGTGTGTGGCGAGGAGCTTGCCGTCCTGCCATAAAGTGTCGTGCACGAAATCCAGGGCTCGCTGCGCCGAATGCAACCAGTCATTGCGCCCGAAAATGCGCGCCGACTTGGCCATGCCCGCGATCATCAGGCCGTTCCAGCTGCCCAGAATCTTTTCGTCACGACCTGGCCGGATGCGCTGCGCGCGTGCAAGGGATAATTTTGCGCGTGCTGCAGCAAGCAAGGCGGACGCGCGATCCGCATCGAGACCGAGTTTTTGGGCGATCCCGTTCAGCGGCTGTGCGATGCGCAGGTTCCACTCGCGCTGCTCGAAATTGGGCGGTCGGTCGAGGCCGTAGTAAGGCGCGACAAGCGCGTATTCGTCGCCAGTCAGCAGGGTGCGGATCTCGTCGCGCTGCCATACGTAGAACTTGCCTTCCTCGTGCTCGGAATCGGCATCCAGCGAAGCGTAATAACCTCCCTGCGGCGCTTGCATCTCGCGCATTGCCCAATCGGCGGTGTCTGCCGCCACGGCGGCAAAGAACGGATCGCCGCTGCTCAGCCAGGCGTCGCTGTACAAGCCGAGCAGCAGGCCGTTGTCATAAAGCATCTTTTCGAAATGCGGGATGTCCCAGACATCGTCCACGCTGTAGCGGCAGAAACCGCCGCCGAGCTGGTCGTGCAAGCCGCCCTCCGCCATTTGTTGTAGGGTGAACAGGGCGGCGTGGCGGGATTTGTCATCGTGCGAGAACCGCGCCTGCCGCAACAGCAGGTCGAGTTCGGCGGGATGCAGGAATTTGGGCGCGCCGCCGAATCCCCCGTGCACGGGGTCGAAATCCGCGTTGAGCTGTTGTATGGCAACCCCGATCGGGCTCGCATCCAGGGTCAAACCGTCATCCGGTTTTTCGGGTTGCCATGCGGCCAGCGCTGACACCAATTGCTGTTCCTGCGCGTGCAACTCGCTGCGCCGCTCGCGGAAAGCGGCCGCGACGCGCACGAGCAGATCGGGGAATCCGGGCAGGCCATAGCGCGGCTGTTTGGGGAAATACGTCCCGCTGTAGAATGGGGTGCCGTCCGGGGAGAGGAACAGGGTCAGCGGCCAGCCGCCGCTGCGCCGGCTCAACAGAAAGTGGGCGTTCTGGTAGATCTGGTCGAGGTCCGGGCGTTCTTCGCGGTCCACCTTGATATTGATGAAATGCTCGTTCATTACGCCGGCGACGGCCGCGTCCTCGAACGACTCGTGTGCCATCACATGACACCAGTGACACGCCGAATAGCCGATGGAAAGCAGGATCGGTTTGTCCTGCGTGCGGGCCAGTTGCAGGGTCGCCTCACTCCAGGGATGCCAGTCCACCGGATTGTCGGCATGCTGGAGCAGATAGGGGCTGGTTTCGTGGATCAGGTGGTTGGACATTAAAGTAAGGGTTTCAGCCTGGAGAGGATGTTGCGCATGATACGGGGTTGCGCGCTGGCATCCGGGTGAAGATTGTCGGGCAGGAATTGTTCCGGCGCGACGCCGTCCAGCATGAACGGCAGCAGGGCGATCTTGTGTTGCCGCGCAAGTTCGGGATAAATCGAGCCGAAGCGCCGGGTGTAATCCGGCCCGTAATTCGGCGGCAGCCGGATGCCGAGCAGCAGTACTTTGCTTTTCGCCTGTTTGCAGTGGGTGATAATCCGATGCAGATTCTTTTCGGTCTCGGCGATGGCGGAGCCGCGCAAGCCGTCGTTCGCACCCAGCTCCAGAATGACAACGGCAGGTTGATGCTGCCGCAGCGCCGCGTCGATGCGACGCAATCCGCCGGCGGTCGTTTCACCGCTGATGCTCGCATTCACCACGCTGTATCCTGGATGCGATTGGTCGAGTTCAAGCCGCAATAAATTTACCCACGCGTCGGCGCGCGCAATGCCATAGCCGGCTGATAAACTGTCGCCAAACACCAGAACGGTTTTTGCCGCCTGCGCGGAACCGGCCAGCGCCAGCGCGGCGAACAGCAAAACGATTTTAAGGAAAGTCTTCATGCCTCCGATTGTGCAAGCAGCAGGGCTCACCAAGCAAGTCTCCAGTGGCGATAACCCCCTCACCATCCTGCACGATGTCTCTTTCGCGGTCGAGGCGGGCGAGAGCGTGGCCATCGTCGGGGCTTCGGGTTCGGGCAAATCCACCCTGCTCGGATTACTGGCCGGACTGGATGTGCCGAGCAGCGGCAGCGTGCATCTGAACGGCACGGACATCTTTGCGCTGGACGAGGACGGGCGCGCCCGCCTGCGCGGTCAACTGGCGGGATTCGTGTTCCAGTCGTTCCAATTGTTGCCGGCATTGAATGCGCTGGAGAACGTGATGCTCCCGCTGGAGCTGTCCGGCGCGCCCGATGCGCGCGCGCGCGCCGAGGCTTCGCTGGCACAGGTGGGCTTGAGTGCGCGCAGCCGGCACCGTCCGCAACATCTGTCCGGCGGCGAACAGCAGCGCGTCGCCCTGGCCCGCGCGTTCGTCACCCGGCCCAGGATACTTTTCGCCGACGAGCCGACCGGCAATCTGGATGCGGCCACGGGTACGCAAGTGATCGAACTGATGCTGGAACTCAATCGCGCTCAGGGGACAACCCTGCTGTTGGTGACCCACGATGCGGCACTGGCGAAACGTTGCGCCAGGCAATTGCGGCTGGAAGCGGGGAGGGTGTTGCCTTGAGCGCGAGCCGGACTCGCCACGACGCGCCGCCATTGCTGCAAGTGCAGGGCTTGCAGGTGCGCCTGTCTGCGGGTGCGGCGATCGTCGATGGCATCCAATTTGACATCCATGCGGGGGAAACCTTCGCCCTGCTGGGGGAATCCGGATGCGGCAAGTCGATGACGGCACTCGCCCTCATGCGCTTGCTGCCGGACGGAGTGATGCAGACGGCCGGGTCAGTGCAGTTGGCGGGGACGGAACTGTCCGGTTTGAGCGAACGCGAGATGCGCGCTGTGCGGGGCGGTCGCATGGCGATGATTTTCCAGGAACCCGGGTTGAGTCTGAATCCGGTGATGACCGTTGGTGCACAGATCGCCGAGATGCTGGAGGCGCACGGCAAGTCGATTCCGCTCGACGAATGTTCCCCAACCCCGGCCATCCCACGTCGGGGGAGGAGGCAGATCGAGCAGCGTTGCACCGAATTGCTCGAACAGGTCGGCATCCCAGATGCGGCACGGCGTATCGATGAATATCCGTTCCAGCTGTCCGGCGGGATGAAGCAGCGGGTGATGATCGCGATGGCGCTGGCTGCCAAACCGCAGTTGCTCATCGCCGACGAACCGACCACGGCGCTGGATGTGACGATCCAGGCACAAGTGCTGCAATTGCTGCGCGAGGGCCAGCAAAAAAGCGGCATGGCGCTGCTGCTGATCACACACGATCTCGGCGTGGTCGCCGAGAACGCGCACCGTGTCGGCGTGATGTATGCCGGACAGATCGTGGAACAGGCATCGCGCCAGCAGTTGTTCAGCCAGCCGCTGCATCCTTACACCCGGAAACTTTTTGCCGCCATGCCGGATGCCCGGCGCAGCGGACAGACGTTGGCAGCAATCCCGGGCAACGTACCGCCGCTGGGCAGCATCGAACAGGGCTGCCGTTTCGCGCCGCGCTGCGACAAGGTATTCGATTTGTGCCGGAGGAAAACCCCGGAATGGACGGAATTGGACGCGGGTGGCGGAGTGCGTTGCCATCTTTATTCCGGTGCCGAGCGCAGTGAACCGATTCCCGAGGTTCCATCATCACCCTGCGATGGCGGGCATGACTCGCTTCAAGGCACTCGGCACACGGTACTCGGTACTCAAAACTCGGCACTCTTGCAGGTCGATGGGCTGAAAGTCCACTTCCCCATCCGCAAAGGACTGTTGCGGCGCGTGGTGGGGCAGGTGAAGGCGGTGGATGGCGTGTCGCTACAGATCCGCGCCGGACAAACACTGGCGCTGGTGGGCGAATCGGGGTGCGGCAAGACGACCCTGGGCAAGGCATTGTTGCGCCTGATCCCTGCCACGGCGGGCAGCATGCGTTTCGACGGCAATGAATTGATCGGGACGAACGCGTCGCGTGCGGCATTGCAGATGGTGTTCCAGGACCCATATGCGTCGCTCAATCCCAAGATGCGGATCGCGGAAATCCTGGAGGAAGGCATGGGCGCCCTGCAGATCGGGGCGAACAGTGCGGCGCGCCAGTCGCAGATCGACGAGCTGTTGCTGCGGACCGGGCTGGACCGCGAGAGCAAGTGGCGTTATCCGCACGAATTCTCCGGCGGCCAGCGCCAGCGCATCGCCATCGCACGGGCGCTGGCCGTTTCGCCGCGCCTGCTCATCTGCGACGAACCCACAAGTGCGCTGGATGTGTCGGTGCAGGCGCAGATATTGAATCTGCTCAAGTCGTTGCAGGATAGGCTCGGGTTGAGCTATCTGTTCATCACGCACAATCTGGCGGTGGTGGAATACCTGGCGCATGAAGTGTGTGTGATGTATCTCGGGCGCATCGTCGAGCGCGGCACGACGGCGGAAGTGATGCGTTCCACCATGCATCCCTACACCCGGGCACTGCTGTCCGCGGTCCCGCGCATCGATGGCGACGGCCGGGAATACGTGCGGCTGGAGGGTGAATTACCGTCGCCGGCCAACCCGCCGGCTGGGTGCCATTTCGCACCGCGCTGCCCGAATGTGGTGGCTGAATGCAAAGAGCAATACCCGGCGGAAAGCGTCCTCAACCCTGACCACTCGGTTTACTGTCATCTGTACCGATGAAGAGGGCGGATAGCCGTTGCGGCTATCGGCTGTGTTAAGTGGAGGTGTCGCGTTTAGCTAGTGTGTGCTGCGATGCCCGGTGTGCACCGGTGCGTGCCGCGCGACTCCTTAAACCTGAACTGCCCGGCAGGATGGTGAAACGCTGCCCGATGCGGAGCCGGTGGCTGTTCCTGTTCATGGCGATCAGGCTGGCCTGGCTGACATGGAACTTGCGCGCAATGCCGGAAATGGTGTCGCCCTTGCGTACCGCATAGATGAATCCGGACATCTCCTGCACGGCAGTCGCATGCAGATTGAAGGGGGAAAACGCTTCGGTGCTGTCATCCTCGCCGGCCGGCACCAGCAGGGTTTGGCCGTTACTTTGCACGGCATAGCGCGATAGCCCGTTCGCTGTCCGCAATTGTTCCAGCGAGATCTCGAAACTTTGGGCGATTGCCGCAAACGATTCGCCCTTATTGCTCTGATAGGCGCGCCACGATACCAGCCGCTGACTGTTCTTCTCCAGGTTGCTACGAAAAACATCGACCTTGTCCGCCGGCAACAACAACAAGTCGGCCTGATCCTGCAAAATCACGGGGCGGTTATGTCCCGGGTTCAGGGCGAGGAACTCATCCATCGATATTTCCGCCAGTTCAGCCGCTTTTTTTACATCCATCGGGGCGGAGGGCGTGACCGCGGCAAAGTAGGGCCGATTCGGGATCTTCTGCAATTCAAGTCCATAGCGGGCGGGATCGCTGACAATGTTCTTGATCGCGAGCAGCTTGGGCACATAGTTGCGCGTTTCGCGCGGCATCTTCAGATGCGAATAATCGACAGGCTTGCCGCGCCGGCGATTGCTGGCCTGTGCGCGGGCAACCGCATTCTCGCCCCAGTTGTAGGCGGCCAGTGCCAGTTCCCAGTCGCCGAACTGCTGATGCAGCTTTTGCAGATAATCCAGCGCACCGTTGGTGGCGCCGATGATGTCGCGCCGCCCGTCGTACCACCAGTTCTGCTCCATGCCGAAATGTTTCCCGGTGGAGGGGATAAACTGCCAGATGCCGGATGCGCGGGCGACCGAGTTCGCGCCCGGATTGAAGGCGCTTTCAATGATGGGCAACAGGGCGATCTCGGCCGGCATGCCGCGGCGCTCGACCTCTTCAGTGATATAGAACAGGTAACGCTGTGCCCTTTCGCTCATGCGCAGCACATAGTCGGGATGACTGGCATACCATTTTTCGTGGCGCTTGATCAGCGGGCTGTTCAGGTCGGGCAGGGCGAAGCCATTGCGGATCCGCTGCCAGACATCCTCTTCGGGCAACGCGGTCAGTTCCGGATACGGCTGCTCGACCGCTTCATCCGAAAAATCCTGCCGGGAGTTTTGCAGAACGTCTTCCGGTGCGACGATCATCGCTTCCCGGATCGGCGCCGCCATTTGAATCTGGGGTTCTTCGTCCGTGGCAAACGCCGCCTGCTCCATCTCCGCGCGCGCAGTCGAAGTTCCCGCAACAAGGAAGAAGGACAGCAACGCAATGCGTGCTATCCCGGTCATATCATGGAAAGGATTCAAGGTCTTGAGCCGTTGCCGGTTAGTGTCGATGGCGACAGTTTACCTGACAACAAAGTCGGAGGGCCGGGATTTGCATGGGAACAGGCTGCAAATCCCGGCTGGCCTCACTTGATGACTTCCTTCAATTGTTGAAGGATCGCAGGATTTTCCAGGGTGGAAACATCCTGCGTGATTTCTTCTCCCTTGGCGATGGCGCGCAGCAGACGACGCATGATCTTGCCGGAGCGTGTCTTGGGCAGGTTATCGCCAAAACGAATTTCGTCCGGCTTGGCGATCGGGCCAATCTCCTTGCCCACCCAGTTGCGCAGATCCTCAACCAGTTTTTTGGCCGTGGCCGCATCGGCCGGGCGTGAGCCCTTGAGCACGACAAACGCGACGACCGCCTCGCCCTTGAGCTCGTGCGGTTTGCCGACGACGGCAGCCTCCGCCACCAGCGGATTGGCGACCAGTGCGGACTCGATCTCCATGGTGCCGAGGCGGTGACCGGAAACGTTCAGCACGTCATCGAT
>JAVHSB010000252.1:0-1851 GCA_036171955.1 Sideroxydans sp. | reverse complement strand
CCGGCTGGAACCGCAACAATGCGCTGGTCGCGGTCAGCACCGGCCTGTTGCACAGTATGAGCCGGGACGAGGCGGAAGCCGTGCTGGGGCACGAAATCAGCCACGTCGCCAACGGTGATATGGTCACGCTGGCTTTGATCCAGGGCGTGGTCAATACCTTCGTGGTGTTTTTCGCCAAGTTGTTCGGTATTCTGGTCGATCGAGTATTGCTGAAAAACGACGGGCGAAACGGTCCCGGCATCGGCGCGTTTGTTGCCGAGATTGCTGCACAGATCGTACTGGGCATTCTTGCCAGCATGATTGTCATGTGGTTCTCGCGCCAGCGCGAATTCCGCGCGGACGCGGGGGGCGCCAGCCTTGCCGGACGGCAGAAGATGATTGCCGCGCTGGAGCGCCTCAAACTGAACCACGAGCAGGCGGCGGCGCTGCCGAAGAATATGTCGGCCATGGCGATCTCAAGCGGTGGCGGTTTCTCGCGCTTGTTCATGAGCCATCCGCCGCTGGAGGAACGGATCGAAGCCTTGCGCAACGCGCACTGAACGGATGCAGGAAGTTGCTGGAAACGGCGGGGATTCCCCGCCGTTTTCATTCCGTTTCGTCAAATTCGTCGTAGTTGGGTCGCGGCGGATTGCCGTCGTAGGTCTGGCTGACACGGCGCATCAGATATGCGTCGCGCAGGAAACTGTAACGGTCTAGTGCATTTTCCAGCACCTTCTCGCTGTCCAGCAGGCGCACCCGCGTGTTGATTCCTTTTGCCAGATACAAGCTGTTGCGGGTGGGCACATGTCCGATATCGCCGATGCCGGGGGAAAGCGTATCGCCATACAGGCCCGCGCTGTCGGTCACCGTGCTCGGGCCGAGGAGCGGCAAGACCAAATATGGTCCGCTCGGGGCGCCCCAATAGCGCAAGGTCTGGCCGAAATCCTCGTCGTGTTTTTCCAGGCGCGTGGTGACCTCGAGCAAGCCGAACAAACCGAATGTGGTGTTGAACAGCACGCGGCTGCCATCGCTGGCGGCCTGGCGGAATTTGAGTTGCAGCAGATCGTTGCAGGTGACCTTCACATCTTCCAGATTCGAGAAGAAATTGTTCACCAGTTTCTGCCCGGCACGCGGCATCGCCCGGGCATAGCCTTGCGCCACCGGCTTTATCACGGCGCGGTCGGCGGCATCGTTGAATCCGTACATTTTCCGGTTGAACGACTCGAAGGGGTCGGTCTGGTGAAGGGCGGTGCCGCAGGCTTGGAGCATCAGGCACAGCATCAGGATGGGCAGGCGCGTCATGGTGAACATCAGGTTTTCAGCTTTCATCGGGGGGCGGATTATAACCGTCATGCTCCGCCTGCATTGCGTTGCGCGTGGCCGGGGTCTCCAGACTGATGCGCCCCAGCGTTCCGTTGCGATAGTCCTGCAACAGGGTCATCGCCGCCTTTTCCTGATCCGGCTGTCCACCCTTGCCGCGAAAGCCGCGCTGTCGCGCGATGGCCTCGATCAGTGACACGCCATCAAGGCCGGGCAGGGGAATCTTGTAACGCCCGGCGAGCAGGGCGGGGTAGCGCGCCAGCAGCAGGTCGCCCAGAAAAGCGGCGACTTCGCTTTCGTCATAGGCATTGCGCCCGATCAGATTGCTCGCCGCGAGCAGGTAGCCGTCGCTTTCATGTTCGATTTTCGGCCACATCATGCCCGGCGTGTCGATGAGTTGCATGTGGTCGTTGAGGTCGAAGTGCTGCAAATTTTTGGTAATGGCCGGCTCGTCGCCGACGGCGGCAGTCCGGCGCTTGAGCAGCGCATTGATGAAGGTGGATTTGCCGACATTGGGAATACCCATCACCATCATGCGCAAGGGTTTGAGCG
>JAVHSB010000251.1:0-9301 GCA_036171955.1 Sideroxydans sp. | reverse complement strand
GGCAGCGAAAAAAGTAGCCGCCAAGAAACCGGCAGCGAAAAAAGTAGCCGCCAAGCCTGCGGTTGTAGCAAAACCGGCAGTGCCGACAGCGGTCTCGCCGTCTGCTCCTCCGCCCATTCGTCCGGCTGCAACCTGGCCTTTCCCGACCCCGGGGATTAGCAAGCCGAATTAAGCTGGCGAGAGGCTGTGAAAACAGCCCCGATCTCGTCGCAGGCAGGTAGGGGCTGATTCACTGAATCGGATGGAGAGACGACTGTTGTGTGCATGCTCTTTCAGGGCGGGCTTTTGATCACTCAAATAATTAACCTTGAGTGAAATAGCTGGCCAGAGAGTATAACGGTCGTGATTGGAAAGTTTCGGCACCTTGGTGCCGGCTGGGTATTGTTTACGCGTCCGTGGGAAACAGGAAGTTGCACAAACCCCAGCTACTTTTGTCCGAGGTTAGTTGCCTGTAATCAACTTTGTCGCGTACAAAGTGATGGGGGTTGCGCTGTTCTTGTCGAAAGCAATCCCGGTTGCAACGCCAGCACGCGCGATTTCTGCGGCATCATCTGACTCGGCATAACGTTGGTGCAAGGCTCCGAGCGCGAATTCCTGCCCGGAACCGATTGCCCAGTATTGGGTATAAGCGAATACCTCTCGCATCGAATAGATGCCATAGATGCCGCTCGGATTGGCAATCAGTGCCGTAATCTGACTCGATTCGTATGGGTCCTCTTCATCCTCCTTCGGATTCAGAAAGCACTCTTCCTTCAGGACGGGATGCAATTTGCGGAAGGTTTCAAAAATCGCTTCCTTGCTATCAAGGCGCACATCCGGCATTTTGGCAAAAAGACTGGCCAGAACCAGATGATGGGCGGCACTACCGCAAACCCCGACATAACTCGATCCAACCTGTAAAATCTTGTCATGGGATGCATCTTTTTCGGCAGCGAGCCGTGTGTTGCCAAAAGTGGTCAGCGTATCGGCAGCAATGGCCGCGACACCATTCTTCCTGACAGCGACAATAGTGGTCATGAACAAATCTCCTGAAACCTTCGAGCACAATCTTACCATTCATGAAGTATGAATCTGCACTGCCCTATTGTGCGGACGTGAGCGCATACTTTTCTGCGCTACGGGATCTACCATGGGCTGCATGGCTGGATAGCGGGGGATGCGGGCGGTTTGATGTGCTTGTTGCGCAGCCTGTAGCCACACTGGTGAGCAAGGATGGCACAACCCAAATTACAAAGGGTACTTTGCAACAAAGTAGTCGGGATGATCCTTTCCAGTTGTTAAGCATACAACTAGGCACAGTTGATGCGCCGTTGCAGGATGTGCCATTTGCCGGCGGAGTTCTCGGATACTGGGGATATGATCTGGCGAGCAACCAGAAAGCACCACCGGCGCAATCCCGAAATTCAAAAGGCCCGGCTGACATGGCGGTGGGTATTTACGACTGGGCGGTTGTCTTCGACCATCAGCAACGGCGCGCACGCCTGATTTCAAGACAGCGCTATCGACAAACTGCGGCAGAGTTGCCACACATCCTGCAACGCCTAAATGCAGTAGCTCCCGCAATTCATGGAACGAAAAACTTTCGAGTTCTGGGCAAAATTGAAAGTAACCTGGACCAGAATAGCTACCGCCATGCGTTCGAGGCCATCCAACATTTTTTGCACGAAGGTGACTGCTACCAGGTGAATCTGGCGCAACGATTTGCAGCGCAGGCTGAAGGAGATGCATTCACAGCGTATCTCGCATTGCGGCACCTGAGTCCGGCCCCCTATGCTGGATTCCTCGACTGGCCGGAGCTGCAGGTGCTTTGCGTTTCGCCGGAACTCTTCCTGCAAGTGCAGCAGGGACGTGTGGAAACACGGCCGATCAAGGGTACCCGCGCTCGCAGTACAGACGCGGTGGAAGATGCAAGAGCGGCATATGAGCTGAACCAACATGCGAAAGACCGCGCGGAAAACCTGATGATCGTGGATCTGTTGCGTAACGATATCAGCAAGAGCTGCATTACCGGGACTGTGCGAACCCCGAAACTGTTCGAGGTGGAAAGCTTCTCCAATGTTCACCATCTGGTCAGCACGGTGCATGGCAGATTGCGTGAGGGAAGCCGCGCGCTGGATTTGTTGCGCGACTGCTTTCCTGGTGGTTCGATCACCGGCGCTCCCAAGCGGCGGGCCATGGAAATCATTGAAGCACTGGAAACGCAGAGACGGGAAATATATTGCGGAGCGATTGGGTACGTTGGTTTCGATGGAAACATGCAAACTAATATCGCCATTCGAACCATGGTGTATTCGCACGGAGAAATTCGCTGCTGGGCAGGCGGTGGCATCGTTGCGGATTCGGTGTGCACCGACGAATATCAGGAAACCATGGACAAGGCCAGCGCCATGCTGGCAGTAATGCAAAAGTTCGGTGGCAGGATTTAAGCTGGGAGGAGCTAGCTACCTTTAAGGCGCTGAATGCGCACGACTTCAGGGATCCGGCGTAAATTACGCATGATCTGCGCCAGATGCAGGCGATTGTTGACTTGCAAGGTAAAATAAGTTTCAGTGTATTCGCCTTCGCCGCTGAAATTTACATTCTCGATATTGGAATCCGCTTCGGCAATAGCGGCAGCGACCTTGGCCAAAACGCCGCGCCGGTTCGCGACGACCAGCTTCAGGCTTACTTCGAACAGGCGCGAGATGTTCTTATCCCAAACGACATCGAGCCACTGCTCATTGCCGCGCCCCGTGCGCAAAGTGGGACAGTCGTGAGTGTGGACCACCAGTCCCTTGCCGCTCTTGATGATGCCTATGATGGGGTCTCCGGGTATCGGGCGGCAGCACCTAGCAAACTCGACCGCCATGCCTTCGGTTCCCTGAATGGTAACAACCGGATTGCCATGTGCATCGCTGGAGATTGTATCTCCGGCATTCGCGAGCTGTTTTGCCACCACCATGTTAAGGCGACGGCCAAGCCCGATGTCGGCGAATATATCCAGTCGCGTCCTGACGCCTGTTTCCCTGAGCAGTTTTTCCCAGCGCCCCTCATCGACATCCTGCAGGCGCAAACCCATAACGCCGAGCGCCTGCACGAGCAAGCGCTCGCCCAGTCGCGCCGACTCGGTGAGATGCATGGTGCGCAAAGAATGGCGAATCTCGGCGCGAGCCTTGCTGGTGGCTACATAGCCCAGCCATGCAGGATTGGGGTGGATTTGCACGGCGGTGATGATCTCAACGCGATCGCCGTTGTGCAGTTCGGTACGCAAAGGCACCAGTTCATCGTTGACCTTGGCAGCGACGCAGCGGTTGCCGATATCGGTGTGTACAGAATAAGCAAAGTCAACCGTTGTCGCTCCGCGCGGTAACGCGAAAATCTTTCCCTTGGGCGAAAATACATATACTTCGTCTGGGAAAAGATCTATTTTCAGATGTTCCAGAAATTCGGCAGAGTCATCACTTTGCGCCAGGCTACCGAGCAGGCCCTGCAACCATTGATGGGTTTTTTGCTGCAGATCGTTGATTTGCGAGTCGGAAGATTTGTAAAGCCAGTGCGAGGCAACGCCGCTCTCTGCAAGCTTATCCATCGCGTGAGTGCGGATCTGGACCTCGATGGGGGTGCCAAATGGTCCGAACAATGTGGTGTGCAACGATTGATAGCCGTTGGCCTTCGGGATTGCGATGTAATCCTTGAACTTGCCGGGGAAAGGTTTGTACAGCCCGTGCAAAGCGCCCAGCGCCAGATAGCAGGCGGGGATATCCTCCACCAGAATCCTGAAGCCGTAGATGTCGAGCACTTGGGCGAAGGCCAGCGACTTGGACTGCATCTTCTGGTAGATGCCGTACAAATGTTTTTCCCTGCCCTTAACCTCGGCTTTTATCTGGTGCGACTCCAGACGACTGCTGATGGCCTCAAGTATCTTGCTGACGACTTCGCGCCGGTTGCCGCGTGCAACTTTTAGTGCTTTGGACAGAACTGCATAGCGGGTGGGGTAGAGATATTTGAAACTGAGGTCCTGCAATTCCTGGTAGATACCGTTCAGTCCGAGACGATTTGCGATGGGCGCATAAATATCGATCGTCTCGCGCGCGATGCGCGCACTTTTTTCGGCGGGCACTGAATCAAGAGTGCGTGCATTGTGCAAGCGGTCGGCGAGTTTGATCAGAATGACGCGGACATCGCGCGCCATGGCCAGCAGCATTTTGCGAAAATTCTCGGCCTGGGCGTCTTCCCGGGTTTCGAATTTCAGTTTGTCGATCTTGCTAAGACCTTCAACCAGGTCGGCCACTGTGGGGCCGAAATCAGCTGCGATTTGATCGAGTGGAACAGAAGTATCTTCTACAACATCATGCAGCAGTGCGGCAATAATGGCATGGACATCCAGATGGAGCGGGGTAAGGATGCGCGCAACTGCAATGGGGTGTGTGACGTAGGGTGCGCCGGACTGGCGCAGTTGTCCTGCATGGGCGGCACGGCTGAATTCGAGGGCCGCCTTGACCTGTACCACGTCCTCCGGCTTGAGATAGGCGGAAACTTCCTGCAATAGAGCGTCGGCAGCGAGCTGCGACATGGAATGGGTTGTGCGTCACCGGAACTGTCCGGCAAGGCACGGGAAGTCAGGCCATGCCGCGATTGAGGATTTCCGCGCCAACCTTGCCTTCGCTGATTTCGCGCAGGGCAACCACGGTTGGCTTGTCCTTGCTGATTTCCACCAGATGACTGGCGCCGTTCGCCAGTTGGCGAGCGCGGTAAGCGGCGGCCAATGTCAGCTCAAAACGGTTGGGGATGTTGACCATACAATCTTCTACAGTGATACGTGCCATGTTTTAGTTCTCCGGAGTCAGAATTTGATCAATGAGATTGCGCTGCCGCACGCTCTGCTTTGAACAGCGCAAGCGAGCGGTCAGCACGATGCAGTTCAATTCCCGCACCGCCTCATCAAGACTGGCGTTGATGATAACATAATCAAATTCAGCCAGATGCGAGACATCCTCGCGTGCAGCCGCGAGTCGGGTGGCGATCACTTCCGGCGCATCCTTGCCGCGGCCCTGCAGGCGCTGCGCCAGAGTTGCCAGCGAGGGCGGCAGCACGAATATGCGCACACAATCCGGAAACAGCTTTTGGACCTGCGCTGCTCCCTGCCAGTCGATTTCCAGCAGGATATCGCGGTCACGCGCATTCTCTCCCGCGATCCAGTTGCGGGAAGTCCCATAAAGATTGCCATATACCTCGGCGCTTTCGAGGAATTCTCCCCGTGCGGACATCTCCTGAAATCGCTCGCGAGTGATGAAGTGGTAATCCTTTCCGTCGATCTCGCCCGCGCGAGGCGGCCGGGTGGTATAGGACACCGACAGCGCGATCTGCGGGTTGGTCTGGAGCAGTGCATGCACCAGACTGGTCTTGCCGGCGCCCGAGGGCGCGCTGATAACGAAAAGGCTGCCGGACATGGTTTTTCTCCTATTCAATATTCTGTACTTGCTCGCGCATCTGCTCGATCAGCAACTTCATTTCCATCGCGCAATGAGAAACTTCGACGTCCACCGACTTGGCGCCCAGGGTGTTGGCCTCGCGATGCAATTCCTGCATCAGGAAATCGAGGCGTTTGCCCACCGCGCCACCGCCAGCCAGGGTGCGCCGGACTTCGGTCAGATGGGTGGCAAGGCGCGAAAGCTCTTCATCGACGTCGATTTTGCTGGCATACAAGGTGATCTCCTGACGCAAGCGCTCGTCATCTGCGGCTCCAAGCGCTTCCAGCAGGCGTGAGCGCAACCGGATTTCGTAAGCGGCGATGGCGGCCGGGATGCGGGGTGCCACCGAACTGCGCAAAATCTCAATCTGTGCCACGCGCTGGAGCAGGAAGGCGGAAAGCTTTTCTCCTTCGCGCCGTCGCGCGGCGTCAAACTCCTGCATGACCTGCTGCAAAAGGCGGTTAAGTTCCGACTGCAAGATATTGCTATCGCCCTCACGGTTTTGCAAAACACCGTTCCAGCGCAACACATCGATTGCGGCAAGCTCACCGGTTCCAGGCAGAAGCGCGCGAATCTGCGCAGTCCACACGCCCAAGCGGCGCACCATATCCGGATCAATCCGGGCCGGATGAAGTTGCGATTGGCGCAAGGCGTAACCTACCCTGCACTCGACCTTGCCGCGGGTGATATGCGCGACAATCGCCTCGCGCAGCGCAGGCTCCTGGTGGCGAAACTCGTCCGGCAGGCGAATTTGCAGGTCGAGATAGCGATGATTGACCGAGCGCAATTCAAGGTTGAGCGAGACGTCGTCGAGTTCGATCGCCGCCACGGCAAAGCCGGTCATGCTGTAGATCATGGACGCTCCGGGAAGACAGAAAAAATACGGGCTGAATGCTGCGTATTATATTACGATTGCGCAATATTATTGATTGGCACGTCACTGACCTGTTGCGGCCGCAGTGGCTGGCAATACGTCGCGCACAAGGTTTTTTGTGGCACGGCGTCGTGGTTGACGGCACTGCATGGCGTTCAATTCGGCGGAAAAGCATAGATGAAGTTTGTCATTCACCAGGCCAACCACATCGGCGGGCGCAAGTACAACCAGGACCGTGCCGGGTACGCCTATACCCGCGATGCGCTGTTGCTGCTGCTGGCGGATGGCATGGGTGGCCACCTGCATGGCGAGATCGCCGCACAAATTGCCATCTACACCTTCATGCGCGCGTTCAACCGACTGGACTCGGGGAAAGTGCAGGAGCCTGAAGTTTTCCTGCGCGCAACCATGCGCGCCGCACATGACGCGATCATCGAGTATGCACGGGAGCAGAAACTGGGCGGCAATCCCGGGACCACCTGCGTCGCTGCGCTGGTGCAGGATGGGAAAGTCTGGATTGCGCACGCCGGGGATTCGCGCTTTTATCTTTTGCGCGGGGGGAAAGTGGAGCTGGTCAGCCATGACCACTCGGTGGTGCAGCAGTGGGCCGACTGGGGAATCATCACCCCGGAAGAGATGAAGACCCATCCGGATCGCAACAAGATCACCAATTGCCTGGGCGGCGTGGAAGACATGTTCTATGCCGAAGTTTCACCTTGTGCCGAGGTGCGGGACGGCGACACTTTGTTGCTGTGCAGCGATGGATTCTGGAGCCCGCTTGAGGAGAAGGAGTTGATTGCGCTGCGAGTGGCGCCCTTGTTGCAACGCAGCGTGAACGAGCTGATCGATCTGGCAGTCCGGCGTGAGGCGGGACGCGCCGACAATACCACTGTGGTTGCCGCGCGCCTGGGCGAAGCAGAACAGGACCATCCGACCGATATCCCGGTCTGCGTGCCGCTCGAGATTGTCTAGCGCGTTATAATCGCGGACCCCGCAAACCATCCGAGATCACACTCATGCGTCCCAGTCAGAGACAGCCCAATCAACTCCGCAATATCCGCATCACCAGACACTACACCAAACATGCCGAAGGCTCGGTACTGATAGAGTGCGGCGATACCAAAGTCATCTGCACGGCCAGCGTCGAAGAGCGTGTGCCGCCGCACAAGAAAGGCAGCGGCGAAGGTTGGGTGACAGCGGAATATGGCATGTTGCCGCGTTCCACCGGCAGTCGCATGTTGCGTGAGGCGGCCAAGGGCAAGCAATCCGGCCGTACCCAGGAGATCCAGCGCCTGATCGGACGCAGCCTGCGTGCCGTAGTCGATCTGGCCAAGTTGGGAGAACGCACCATCACGCTGGATTGCGACGTTATCCAGGCAGATGGTGGCACGCGCACGGCCAGCATCACGGGTGCATATGTGGCTTTGCACGATGCAGTGGCCAGTCTGATGCAGCAGGGGCTGGTGAAAGAAAATCCCTTGCGCGATTCCGTCGCCGCCATCTCGGTCGGCATCTATCAGGGCACGCCGGTGCTCGATCTGGATTACCTTGAAGACTCCGATTGCGACACCGACATGAACGTGGTGATGCTGGGCAGCGGCCACTTTGTCGAAGTGCAGGGCACGGCCGAGGGCCATCCCTTTTCGCGTGCAGAGATGGATGCGCTGCTGGAACTGGCCAAGCACGGCATCGCACAACTGACCCAGAAGCAACGCTCTGCGCTGGCGCAATGAACAAGCTGGTCATCGCTTCCAATAATCCGGGCAAGCTGCGCGAATTCCGGCAGATGCTGGTGCCGCTCGGCATCGAGGTGCTGACGCAGGCGCAGCTCGGTATTTCCGAAGCCGAGGAGCCGCACTGTACCTTCGTCGAGAATGCGCTGGCCAAGGCGCGCCATGTCAGCCGTGCCAGCGGTATGCCCGCACTGGCGGATGATTCCGGCATCTGTGTGGAAGCTTTGGGTGGTGCGCCGGGTGTGCAATCGGCACGCTACGCGGGTGACAACCCCAAGTCTGACCGACGCAACAACGACAAGCTGTTGCAGGACATGCAGGGCGTGACGGACAGGCGTGCGCACTATTATTGCGTGCTGGTGTTGTTGCGCCATGCCGACGACCCGCAACCGCTGATCGCTGAGGGTGAGTGGGGGGGCGAGATTGCGCACGAGGAGCGCGGCGAGGGCGGCTTCGGCTACGACCCGATGTTCTGGCTGCCCGAGCTGGGCAAGATGAGTGCGGAACTGACGCACGCCGAGAAGCACGCCATCAGCCACCGCGGCAAGGCAATGCAAGTGCTGTTGGAGAAGTTGCAGGCGCGCGGCAAAGCATGATCTCGCATCCGATGCAGGCGGTCGGATTGCGCTCTCAGGGCGCAGCCTTTCGGGCATTACCCCCGCTGTCCTTATATATCCATATCCCCTGGTGCGTGCGCAAATGTCCGTATTGCGATTTCAATTCGCATGAGGCGCGCGGAAATTTCCCCGAGCAGGAGTATGTCGCCGCACTGGTGCGCGATCTGGAAATGGCGCTACCGCAAATCTGGGGGCGCAAGGTCTATACGGTGTTTTTCGGTGGAGGCACGCCCAGTCTCCTGAGTGGCGAGGCGGTCAGCGAGATTTTGCGCAACGTGCGCATGCTGCTGCCGCTGGATCACACAGCCGAAATCACGCTGGAGGCTAATCCCGGCACCGTGGAAGCCGACAGGTTCGCGCTGTTCAGGGATGCCGGGGTGAACCGCTTGTCGCTTGGCATCCAGAGTTTCAACGATGTTCACCTGCAGGCTTTGGGCCGTATCCACTCTGCCGATGAAGCCAAGCGCGCAATAGAAATTGCGCAGCGGCATTTCGACAACCTCAATCTTGATCTGATGTATGCGCTGCCACAGCAGTCGCCCGAGGAAGCGTTGCAGGATGTGCGGTCTGCATTGTCGTTTGCGCCGCAGCACCTGTCCTGTTATCACCTGACGCTGGAGCCGAATA
>JAVHSB010000250.1:0-1867 GCA_036171955.1 Sideroxydans sp. | reverse complement strand
GGCATCGTAGTCCCGGCTACGACCTTCGTCGCGCGCCTTGCGGTCATCGCGATTTTCCCGGCAACGCGGCTCATGGCGGACTTAATCAGAGGTTCCCTGCCCTACAGAATGCCCTTGCCGCGCGCGATTCGGGCTAAAATGCACGCCCTTTTGACGCCTCAAATCACCATGACCGGAATCACTATCGCCCTATCCAAGGGGCGCATCTTCGAAGAGACCTTGCCACTGCTGGCCGCGGCAGGCATCACGCCGCTGGAAGACCCGGAATCCTCGCGCAAGCTCATCCTGCCGACCAATCGTGCCGATGTGCGGCTCATCATCGTGCGCGCTTCCGATGTGCCGACCTATGTGCAATACGGTGCGGCGGACATGGGCGTGGCGGGCAAGGATGTGCTGAACGAGCACGGCGGCGGCGGCCTGTACCAGCCGCTCGACCTGAATATCGCGCGCTGCCGCATGATGGTGGCAGTGCCAAACGGATTCGATTACGCCTCGGCGGTGAAGCAGGGCGCGCGGCTGCGCGTGGCGACCAAATATGTGAAGACCGCGCGCGAACATTTCGCCGCCAAGGGCGTGCATGTCGATCTGATCAAGTTGTATGGTTCGATGGAACTGGCGCCGCTGGTCGGCCTGTCCGACGCCATCGTCGATCTGGTCAGCAGCGGCGCAACACTCAAGGCCAACAACCTGGTGGCGGTGGAAGAGATCGCGCAGATATCGTCGCGCCTGATCGTCAACCAGGCGGCCATGAAACTGAAGCGCGTCATCATGCAACCGATGCTGGACGCTTTTGCCGGCGCCATAAAGTAAGGCCAAACGCAATGAACATCACACGACTTTCCACCCGCCAGACCGATTTTGACCAGCGCCTTGCATTTCTCCTCGCCTTCGAGGAGACAGCCGACGAGAAACTGGAGGCGACCGTCGCCGCCATTCTGGCCGATGTCAAAAAGCGCGGCGATGCTGCCGTGCTGGAATACACGCGCCGGTTCGATCGTCTGCCGCTGGCCGATGCCGCAGCGATGGAGCTGCCGCAGGCAGAACTGAAGGCGGCGTTCGAAGGGTTGCCCGCAGAGCAAAGGGCTGCACTGGAACAGGCGGCGCAGCGCGTGACTTCCTATCACCAGAAACAGGTGCAGGCTTCGTGGTCGTACCTGGATGAGGACGGCACCATGCTGGGGCAGCAAGTCACTCCGCTGGATCGGGTCGGCTTGTATGTGCCGGGCGGCAAGGCGGCTTACCCTTCTTCCGTGCTGATGAACGCCTTGCCGGCGAAAGTGGCGGGCGTGGCTGAACTCATCATGGTCGTGCCTACTCCGGATGGCGTGAAGAACCCGTTGGTGCTGGCGGCGGCGTATCTGTCTGGAGTGGATCGCGTATTCACCATCGGCGGCGCGCAAGCCGTGGCTGCGCTGGCTTACGGCACTGCCACCATCCCCAAGGTGGACAAGATCGTCGGCCCCGGCAACGCCTATGTGGCGTCGGCGAAGCGCCGCGTATTCGGCGCGTGCGGCATCGACATGATCGCAGGCCCGTCCGAAATCCTGGTCATCTGCGATGGCGGGACGGATCCGGACTGGGTGGCGATGGACCTGTTCTCGCAGGCCGAGCACGACGAGCTGGCGCAGGCCATCCTGCTGTCGCCGGACGCGGCCTTTATAGACGCTGTGGCGGCGAGTGCCGACAGGTTGCTGGCACAGATGCCGCGCAAGGACATCATCAGGACTGCGCTGGAGAATCGCGGCGCACTGATCCATGTTGCCGATCTGGAACAGGCCTGCGCCATTGCCAATCGTATTGCGCCGGAACACCTTGAGTTGTCGGTGGCCGAGCCGCAAGCCTGGCTGCCCCGGTTGAAACATGCCGG
>JAVHSB010000249.1:0-1868 GCA_036171955.1 Sideroxydans sp. | reverse complement strand
GCCGCGATGTGCATGCCCACCAGCAGGAACAAGGCCAGGTTCAGCCCCTGATGCACATTGAGCAGCAGCTCGCCCAGCGCCTTGTCCTTGCCCACCAGGTCGGGCAAGGGCAGCACGCCAAACCACACCGTCTGGAATCCTTTGGCGGAACTCATCAGCCAGCCCGAGAGCGGAATGGCGATCAGCAAGCCGTACAGGGCCAGATGCGTGACATGGCTGACCACCACTTCCCAGCGCGGCGTCGATTGCGGCAGCGGCGGCGGCGTGTGCGTGAAGCGCCACACCCCGCGCGCGCCTGCCAGCAGCAGGATCGTGATGCCGATCCACTTGTGATAGCTGTAGTACTGCAACTTGGTCGGCGACAGCGGCAGATCGTGCATGTACACACCGAGCGGGAACGCGGCGAAGATCAGCAGCGCCACCAGCCAGTGCAGGGCCATCGCGGTGTGGTCGTAGCGCAAAATGGGCAAGTTCATACGCGCCTCCCTCAAGCAAAACGACCGTTGCGGAAATCGTCGAGCGCACGATGGATCTCCTCCTGCGTGTTCATCACGAACGGCCCGTATTGCACGATGGGTTCATGCAGCGGCTTGCCCGCGACAAGGATCAGACGGGTGGCCTCGTCCGCCGTGATGTGCACGCCCTGCGCAGCGGGCGCGTTGTCGAGGATGGCCATGCGCTGCGCCGGCACGCGCATCCCGCCCACATTCGCCGCGCCGCGATAGGTGTAGAGAAAAGCATTGTGCGTGGCCGGAATGGTGGTGCTGAACGACGCGCCGGCGGGCAAGTGGATGTCGAGATAGAGCGGTTCCGTCACCGCGCGGCTGACCGCCCCCGCCACCCCGTTGCTCGTCCCGGCGATGACGCGCACCGTCACGCCCTCGTCGGTTTGGTACTGCGGAATGTCGGCACTGGCGAAATCGCGGTACCAGGGCTTGGCCATCTTGTTCTGCGCGGGCAGATTGAGCCAGAGCTGGAAACCTTCCATCACGCCGTCGAGCTGTTCCGGAATCTCCGAATGCACCACGCCGCTTCCTGCCGTCATCCATTGCACGCCGCCGTCGCCCAGCACGCCTTCGTGTCCGGCGCTGTCGCGGTGGCGCATGCGCCCGTGCAGCATGTAGGTGATGGTTTCGAATCCCCGGTGCGGATGATCGGGAAAGCCCGCGATGTAATCGTCCGGATCGTCGCTGCCGAACGCATCCAGCATCAGGAAGGGATCGAGGCGATGCTGCAACTTGCCCGCGAGGACGCGGGTCAGGCTCACGCCCGCGCCATCCGAAGTCTCGACGCCCTGGATGATGCGCTCAACGCTGCGCTGTCTTTCTACTGAATCTGGTTTGATGATATCCATGGTCGCCGCCCAATGTCCGAGTAATTGAGTCGCATATTAGGTGTGCCAAAACGATTGGTAAAGCCCCGAAGTCGGGATAGACTATCCCGAAAATGGAACAAAAAAATTTCTCCGCCGACGACATGATCCTGTTTGCCGCCATTGTCGAACAGGGCGGCTTGGCGCGTGCCGCCGCACGCCTGAACATGCCCAAGGCAACCGTATCGCGCCGATTGGCCAATCTTGAAGCGGCGCTCGGGCAGCGCCTGCTGCTGCGCACCACCCGGCGGCTGGCACTCACCGAATACGGCCAGGAATTCCTCGACCATTGCCGCCGCGTGAGCGAAGAAGTCGGCAACCTGCACGACTTCGTGCACAGCCGCGAACTGGAACCGCGCGGCCACCTGCGCGTCTCGATGCCGGGCGACTATGCGCGCCACCATTTCTCGCGCGCCATCGCCACCTTCATCGAGACCTACCCGGAGATCAGCCTCGACCTCGACCTGGGCTCGCGCCGCGTCGATCTGATCGGCGA
>JAVHSB010000248.1:0-1870 GCA_036171955.1 Sideroxydans sp. | reverse complement strand
GCCGATGCCGGATTGCTCGCATTCAGCAGCACGCCGGCAGCCGGCGGCGGCCAGACTTATACATTGAGCCTGCAAACGCTGATCCTCATCAGTGCGCTCACTTTCCTGCCCGCCATCCTGCTGATGATGACCGGCTTCACCCGCATCATCATCGTGCTGTCGCTGCTCCGCTCCGCGCTGGGCACCCCGTCCTCACCGCCCAACCAGGTGCTGGTCGGACTGTCGCTGTTCCTCACCTTCTTCGTGATGGCGCCGGTGTTTGACAAGATTTACAGCGATGCCTACCTGCCCTATAGCGAAAACAAAATCTCGTTGCAGCAGGCTTACGACAAAGGCAGCGCGCCGCTGAAGACCTTCATGCTGCGGCAGACGCGCGAACCGGATCTGGCATTGTTCCTGCGCATCGCCAACAGCGAAGCGCTGCAAACTCCGGAGGATGTCCCGCTGCATATCCTGGTGCCGGCCTATGTCACCAGCGAGCTGAAGACCGCATTCCAGATCGGTTTCGTGATCTTCATCCCGTTCCTGATCATCGACATGGTGGTGGCGAGCGTCCTGATGTCGATGGGGATGATGATGGTGTCGCCCGCCATCATCTCGCTCCCGTTCAAGATCATGCTGTTCGTGCTGGCCGACGGCTGGCATCTGTTGATCGGCTCGCTGGTGCAGAGTTTTTACACATGAGAACGACCACGCGAGCCGGAACTGCCAGCGTGTGCTGCGCGCGGCGATCGATAGACGCGCATTGCGCGGCGCAGGCCACAAGGAGGATTTACCGATGACACCCGAAACCGTCATGACCATCGGCCAGCAAGCGGTTGAATTGACCCTGCTGGTCTCCGCCCCGCTGCTGCTGACCGCGCTCATCATCGGCCTCGCCGTGAGCATCTTTCAGGCCGCCACCCAGATCAACGAGATGACGCTCTCCTTCATTCCCAAACTGTTCGGCATCTTCGTCGCGCTGCTGTTCGCCGGACACTGGATGATCGGCCTGTTGCTCGACTACATGACAGGGCTGTACGGCAGCATCCCTTACCTGGTCGGATGAACGCATGATCAGTTTCACCAGCGCCCAACTCACTGCGTGGATGGCAACGCTGATCTATCCCTTGGCGCGCATCCTGGCTTTGATCGCGAGCTCACCCCTGCTGGGCAACCGGCAAGTGCCGGCACGGATCAAGATCGGTCTGGGCGTGCTGTTGGCCATGCTCGTCGCGCCGACTCTGGAGAGCGCGAACCTGCCCGACCCGGCTTCTGCACAAGGCTTGCTCGTGCTGGCGCAACAGATCGTCGCCGGCCTGATGATGGGCTTTTCCATCCGCCTGATTTTTTCCGCATTCGAAATGGCGGGGGATATTGCCGGGATGCAGATGGGACTCGGCTTCGCCAATTTCTTCGACCCGCAGAATGCCAGCTACACCCCGATCATCGCGCAGTTCATCGGGATTCTGGTGGCGCTTTGCTTTGTTGCGATGGACCTGCACCTGTACATGCTGGCGGCACTGGCCGACAGTTTCCAGTCGCTTCCGATCGGCCACACCCATTTCTCGGCGGGTGCATTCCAGACTGCGGCGGAATGGGGCGGCAGCCTGTTTGCCTATGCCTTGCAGCTCTCGCTGCCGCTGATCGCCGCCCTGCTCACCGCCAATCTCGCACTCGGCATCCTCACCCGCAGCGCGCCGCAACTGAACATCTTCGCGGTCGGCTTCCCCATCACGCTGGCAGTCGGCTTTGGCGCGCTGCTGCTGGCGATCCCCTTCATCGCCCCGCTGTTGAGCCAAGCCTTCCAGCAGGCGCTCGAAACCGTGGGACGCATCATGCAGCAGTTGGGCGGGATATAGCGCAGTGTTTCGCTCTTGACAGTGCTTAT
>JAVHSB010000247.1:0-1872 GCA_036171955.1 Sideroxydans sp. | reverse complement strand
GCATCGACCGTGCACTGCGCATCATCGTCGGCCTGGTTCTGATTGGCCTTGCTGCAACCAACACCGTTGGCGTGTGGGGCTGGATTGGCGTCGTGCCCCTGCTCACCGGCATCTTCAAGTTCTGCCCGGCCTATGCACTGTTTGGCATGTCTACCTGCCCGATGAAGAAGTAATGAGGTAATAACGTTTCTCCCTGATTTGCCCGACCTGGTCGGGCATTTTTTTGTCCTGCATTTCTTCACCCGCAATCGCGGCAGAGCGAACCGCGTTTTTTCCTGTTGAATCGTGCTAAATTCAACGCACCATGACTGAACAAACGGAACACGCCGAATTGCAGATCACCGGGATGCATTGCGCCTCGTGCTCCGCGCGTCTGGAAAAAGCGCTGAACCAGCTGCCGCACGTGGCCGCCGTGGTGAACATCGCCACGGAGAAGGCCAGCATCACTTTCGATCCCGCCAACGTCGATCTCGACCTCCTGGTCGATACTGTGCGCAAGACGGGGTTCGATGCCCATCCGGCGCGCGATTTCGCCGCCGAAAAGCAAGAGCGTCTTGCCCTGCTGCGGCACGAACGCAATCGTTTTTTCGTTTCCCTGCTGCTTACCCTGCCGCTGATCGTCGAAATGCTGCTGATGTTTTCCGGTGTGCACATCGCGCTGCCGCTGTGGCTGCAATGGCTGCTCGCCACGCCGGTGCAGTTCTGGGCGGGCGCACGTTTCTATCACGGTGCATGGGGTGCGCTGCGTTCGGGCAGCAGCAACATGGATGTGCTGGTCGCGCTCGGCACCAGCGCCGCTTATTTCATGAGTTGCGCCGTGTGGATGCTGGGCCTGGACCAGCCGGTGTATTTCGAGGCCAGCGCCACGCTCATCACCCTGGTGCTGATGGGCAAACTGCTTGAAGCGAATGCCAAGGGCAAGGCCTCCGCCGCGCTGGAAGCGCTGATCAACCTGCAACCCCGGATGGCGCACACCGAACGCGACGGCAAACTGCTCGATGTCTCGGCCGGTTCCTTGCGCCCGGACGAGATTTTCATCGTGCGTCCCGGTGAAAGCATGCCGGTCGATGGCATCGTGCTCGAAGGCAGCTCCAGCGTCGATGAGGCCATGCTCACCGGCGAAAGTCTGCCGCAAGACAAGCAGCCCGGCGACAAGGTCTATACCGCCACCCTGAATCAGCAGGGACTGCTGCGCTGCCGCGCGCTGGCGGTCGGGTCGCACACCCAGCTCGCTGCCATCATCCGGCTGGTGGAACAGGCACAAGGTTCCAAGGCGGCGATCCAGCACCTGGCCGACCGCATCTCGGCGGTGTTCGTGCCGACCGTGCTCGCCATTGCCGCTTTGACTTTCATCGGCTGGTGGTGGCTCGGCGGCGAATTCGGCAGCGCACTGATCAACGCCGTGTCGGTCCTGGTCATAGCCTGTCCCTGCGCGCTCGGACTGGCGACACCGACGGCGGTGGTGGTCGCCACCGGTCGCGCCGCGCACGCCGGTATCCTGGTCAAGGACGCCGCCGCGCTGGAACGCGCCCACACCTTGTCGGTGCTGGCGCTGGACAAGACCGGCACCCTGACCGAAGGCAAACCGGCAGTCAGCGATGCCATCCCCGCGCAAGGTATCGCAGCGGATGATTTGTCGCGCATCGCGTCCGCGCTGGCGCAACATTCCACCCATCCTCTGGCGCGCGCCCTGCTCGACCGTTTCTCCGCAATCGATCGCATCGAAGTCAAAGAACTGCGCGAATTTTCCGGCCAGGGCGTATCCGCCCGCATTGACGGTGCACTTTGTCTGCTCGGCTCGCCCGCCTTTGCCGCTGAGCACGGTGTCATCCTCGATGAAGCCGCACTGGCCACCTTGCAACAACAGGGTAA
>JAVHSB010000246.1:0-1890 GCA_036171955.1 Sideroxydans sp. | reverse complement strand
AAAATGTATGGGATGCACGCAAAAAACTACTTCAAGAAAATCCAATGGCAAAAAGTTTGCATTTCAGATTGTGGGATAAAAAATCTCAAGAATGGTCTGTAAATGTTAATGGAAACTTCAGGGCACATCTCACGAACCATGGAAATGGATCCTGGGTCACTCGCGACATAGATAATCATCTGAAAATGGGCCACGGAAAATAGCAATAAAGAACTCACAAAAACCAACTATTAAGGAAATAACAGCATGACTGATCTTATAAAAACCGACACCAAACTAGGCGAAGGCGCTGAAGCCCAAGCCGGACAAACCGTCATCGTGCATTACACCGGCTGGCTGTTCGACGAGAGCGCTGCAGACAACAAAGGCCAGAAGTTCGACAGCTCGCTGGACCGTAACGAGCCGTTCGATTTCCCGCTCGGCGGCGGGCGCGTCATCAAGGGTTGGGACGAGGGCGTGGTGGGTATGAAGGAAGGCGGATCGCGTACCTTGGTGATCCCGCCCGAGATGGGCTACGGCCCGCGCGGTGCGGGCGGCGTGATCCCGCCGAATGCGACGCTGGTGTTCGATGTGAAGCTGTTGAAGGTGATCCGCACCGAGATGGTGGATACCAAGGTCGGCGAGGGCGACGCGGCGCAAGCCGGTCAGCATGTGACGGTGCATTACACTGGCTGGCTGTTCGACAAGAACGCGCCGGAGAACAAGGGCACCAAGTTCGACAGCTCGCGCGACCGCGACGAGCCCTTCGACTTTCCGCTGGGCATGGGCCACGTGATCCAGGGCTGGGACATGGGCGTGCAGGGCATGAAGGTGGGCGGTCAGCGCACCTTGGTCATCCCGCCGGAGATGGGTTACGGCAAGCGCGGCGCGGGCGGCGTGATCCCCGGCAATGCGACGCTGATTTTCGATGTTGAATTGCTTGGAGTGAACTAGCGTTCAGGTGCAGAAAATGGCGGCAAGAGGATTATTTCTTGCCGTCGGTATCGCGTAGCCAGGTCAAAGCACCACTCTGTTGCCACAAGTCGAAATGATCTATGCGGTAATACCACGCTTCATCCTTGCCGCCCACGCTGACCAATCCATCACGTAATTTGGGCTGTTTCGGCTTGTCTGCCAACAGCATTTTGGCGATTTCAGGATAACGTTTGCGCGCAATTTTCAATGCGCTTTGCGCGGCCTGTTCCTGATGGTCGATGAACAGGGCCAGCACCGTACCGTACTGTATGGCAGCCATATCATCGGGATAAAGTGCCGCCAGTTTCAGGGCATCCTTGATGCGGTCCAGACGCAGGTAATCGTGAAGCAGATGGTCGCGCATGCCCTGGTTGTCATTCGGGTTGAGCGTCAGCACCATCCATTCGGCCGCACGCACTGCCTCGCCGGTGTTGTGCGTCAGGCGCATCATGCCCACCAGCTTTTCCAGCAGGCGCAAGGCAGGGCGATTTTCCATCCAGCCCCATTCCAGTTTGAGCGTGTCGGCATGGTAGCGATCAAGGATCATGCGCAGCAAGGCTTCGGCATGGCGCAGTGCGGGCAACAACAAGACCTCTTCGAAGCCGTGCGAGATGCGGGCATCCTCCACGGTTGCCAGCCAGTCGTCCAGAATCTCGAAGCAATTGAACGCGAGCGGATTGTGTTGCAACCACTCGATATCATCTTCCATGCTTTCCGAATATTCGCACTGTGTCTGCCACTGCGCGATCAGGCTTTGCAACTTCTTGTCGGGCATCAGCGGGCCGGCACTGTCATCCATCGGTTGGAGCGTGTAGTGACACTCCGCTGCGGGCAAGTGTTCGGTGAGCGCGAGCAATCCCCGGCTATCGGAATCGAAGCTACCCGCAATGCCACTCATGGCATCGACGACTTCGCCCTGCGCCACACCACGCAAAA
>JAVHSB010000245.1:0-9552 GCA_036171955.1 Sideroxydans sp. | reverse complement strand
GGGGTAAAACCCCGACCCACAATGGTTTGCGCATAAGCACTGTCAAGAGCAAAACACTACACCAGTAGCCTGTCGGGCTTGATCGGGGCCCCATAAACCTTTCCCTGTTTTGGGTCAATCCTTCCGCAGCAAGTTTTTCCCTTGCCAAACGGGAGCCGACACCCTACAGTTAGTCGAAATATTTCTGGCAACCACTATCTATAGTAGTTGCCGCCAACACCAAGCCAGGGAGACACACCATGCAGGATACCGAAAAGGGCCATCCCTCCAACGTTGCCGCCAGACCGCCAAAGACCAGCCAGGAATTCCTGGAACAGCTCACGGGCAATCTGACGAACAACACCTCAACCGCGGAAATCAGCATGACGCCACAGGAAATCAGCACCGAAGTGCTGCTCGAAAAATACGCTGAAGCGGACGAACAAACCGTGCAGGACGTGCGTCGCCGCGTGGCGCGCGGTCTAGCGCAGGCCGAGAGACCCGAACAGCGCGCGAAATGGGAAGAGGCGTTCTTCCTCGCCCAGGAGCATGGTTTCGTCCCCGCCGGACGCATCAATTCCGCCGCCGGACTAAAAATCCAGGCCACCCTCATCAACTGTTTCGTGCAGCCGGTGGGCGACGCCATCTCCGGCATCAGCGACGGCAAGCCGGGCATCTACGATGCCCTGCAGCAAGCCGCCGAGACCATGCGCCGCGGCGGCGGTGTCGGTTATGACTTTTCCTCCATCCGTCCGGCCGGCGCGCATGTCAAAGGCACCAATTCGCGCGCCAGCGGCCCGATCTCCTATATGCGCGTGTTCGACCGCTCCTGCGAAACCGTGGAATCGGCGGGCGCACGACGCGGCGCGCAGATGGGGGTGTTGCGCTGCGACCATCCCGACATCGAGAAATTCATCCGCGCCAAGGATCAGGGCGACTTGCGCAACTTCAACATCTCGGTGGGCGTGACGGATGCTCTGATGCAGGCAGTGCAAGCCGACCAGGAATTCGAACTGGTGCACGCCGCCGAACCCTCCGCCGCACTGAAGGCGGCCGGCGCAGCGCAACGCGCGGACGGCAAGTGGGTCTATCGCAAGGTGCGCGCCGCCGACCTGTGGAAACAAATCATCGAAAGCACCTACGACCACGCCGAGCCGGGCGTGCTGTTCATCGACCGCATGAACCGCGACAACAATCTGTCGTATTGCGAAGTGATCGAGGCCACGAATCCGTGCGCGGAACAGCCGCTGCCGCCTTATGGTTGCTGCTGCCTCGGCTCCATCGATCTTTCGCGCATGGTCAAGAACCCGTTCTCCCATCACGCCGGTTTCGATTACGAACCGTTCAGGCAACTGGTGCACACCGCCGTGCGCATGCTGGACAACGTGCTGGACGTGACCGCATGGCCGTTGCCGGAACAGCAGCAGGAAGCACACAACAAGCGCCGCGTCGGCCTCGGTTTCACCGGGCTGGGCGATGCGCTGGTGATGCTCGGCCTGCGCTACGACACCGACGAGGCGCGCGACTTCGCCGCCGACATCACGCGCATGATGCGCGACGAGGCCTACCTTGCTTCGGTCGAGCTGGCGCGGGAGCGCGGCGCCTTCCCGCTGCTGGATGCGGACAAATACCTGGCCTCACCGCGCTTCGCCTCGCGCCTGCCAGATGAACTGAAAGACAAGATCCGCCAGCACGGCATCCGCAACAGCCACCTGCTGTCCATCGCGCCCACCGGCACCATCTCGCTCGCCTTTGCCGACAACGCCTCGAACGGCATCGAGCCGGCCTTCTCCTGGTTTTACACGCGCAAAAAACGCATGCCGGACGGCTCCAGCAAGGATTACCCGGTGGAAGACCACGCCTGGCGCCTGTTCAAGCAACTGGGCGGCGATGTCGATAATCTGCCGCCTGTTTTCGCCTCTGCGCTGGACATCTCCGCCATCGATCACATGAAGATGGTCGCCGCCGTGGCACCCTATATCGACACTTCGATCAGCAAGACGGTGAACGTGCCGGCCGATTATCCGTACGAGGATTTCAAGGATCTGTACACCGAGGCATGGAAAGCCGGCCTGAAGGGCCTGGCAACCTATCGCCCGAACAGCGTGCTCGGTTCGGTACTGTCGGTCACGCCGGAAAAGAAGGAAGAACAGCCGCAGGATTTCGTGTTCGACCAGGACCGGCGCATCGTGCTGGATGCCGCGCCCAACCCCGCGCTCGCCTCGTTGCGCTGGCCGGGTCGACCGGCACTTCCGTCCGGCAGCGAGGGATGGGTGTCGCAGGTGGTGAAACATCCGCTCGGGAGTTTCGTCGCATTCGTGTCCCATACCACCAACGGCTGCAACCATCCGTTCGAGGTTTGGGTGAACGGTGCGGAGCAACCGCGCGGGCTGGGGGCGCTGGCGAAATCGCTGTCGATGGATATGCGCACGCAGGACCCGGTGTGGATCCGCATGAAGCTGGAAATGCTGATGAAGACCGCCGGCGACGACGCTTTCGACATGTCGATGCCGCCCAATGGCGAAGTGATGCGCATGCCCAGTCTGGTCGCCGCCTTCGCGCACCTGCTCAAGTTCCGCATCGAGCAACTGGGCGCGCTGGAGATTTGCGACGGCGCGACCACGCCGATGATGGATGCCCTGTTCGCCAGAAAAGAACCGAAGACCGGGGCCGATGGCACCATGAGCTGGACGGTGGACATTGCCAATGCCGGCACCGGCGACGATTTTGTGCTGGGATTGAAGGAACTGGCGTTGCCGGACGGGCAGCGTCGCCCCTACTCGATGTGGCTGTCCGGCGTGTATCCGCGCTCCCTCGACGGCTTGTGCAAGGTGTTGAGTCTGGACATGCGCGTGATCGATCCGGCCTGGATCGGCATGAAACTGCGCAAGCTGCTGAATTACGGCGAACCGCTGGGCGATTTCATGGCGCGCGTGCCGGGCGGTGCCAAGATGGAAAGCTATCCCTCCACCGTCTCCTACGTGGCGCAACTGATCATCCACCGCTACGCCATGCTCGGCATCCTGGACGAATCCGGCTATCCGGTGCAGCAGATGGGCGTGCTGGAAATCCCCGCCGGCCAGCTCAAGCCGACCGCCCTCAAAACGATCGCGGGCAAGGTGTGCAAGGAATGCGGCAACGCCACGCTGATCAAAAAGGACGGCTGCGAGTTCTGCACCAGTTGCGGCGCGATCGGCGCGTGCGGCTGAAGAGGTCGAACTACCGGGCTGTTCGCGCCAATAAAGCGGAGCGAACAGCCGGAGCGATCAGTCCGGGTGCAGCAGGTTGAGCTGCTTGGCGATGATGTCGTGGTTCAGCCACAGCACCGGGCCTTCCGGCGCAGAGGTTTCCAAAAACATCAGCGGGCCGGTGCCTTCCAGCACCAGGCTGCTCAAGTGATCGGTGACCAGAGCCTTGCGATCCTTGTGCATCAGGATGATGTCGTCCGAAGTACCGATCATCAGCTCGGCCAGTTCCGGACTGTTGTCCATTGGCCATGCGTCCAGATTGCGGTAACGCTGCATCACCCCGGTCGCATTGTAGGCGTCGATCTTGTCCAGCAATGATCCCAGCGAAACACCTTCCAGCAGCAGGTCTGCACACGCTTGCCATTGCGCGGCGGCCCATGCGCCGCCGTTCTCCCGCTTCAAGGCCTTGAGCAAGGGGAACAAAGACAACTCGACGCCGGCGAAGATGTCGGAGGAGTTGGTGCGGATCTCGGGGCAGTTGTACACCGTGGCTTTGACGCCCTCCGCCCATGCGGACTGGGCGACGCGTTCCAGACGCATCTTGGCGTAGCCCTGGGTATAGTTGGAATAGGTCTGCCACTGGTAGTTGCCGCCAATCAGAATCTCGGTGCCGTGGTAACCGTAGGCGGTATAGCGCACCTGGCCGCCGCTCTTCTCCAGACGCGCACGGATGGCGGCGCTGCCTTCGATCAGGTGCTGGAAGGTGTTGGCCGTGACTTCGTCGAAGTTCATCAGGATCAACTTGCCGAGGTCGCTGTCGAGCAATACGCGCGAGGACATGAAGCGCTCGCCCCGGCCCTTGTAGATGCGGTTGGCGATGGCGAGGAACACCTTCACCTTGGGGATGCCGCCGGCCATGGTATGGGCAAAGAACACGTTGCGACCGTCCGGAATCATGCTGTCCAGCGTTGCCATCACCTGCGCGACCGAGTCGCGGAAGCGCTTCACACCGACTTCGCGGCAGCGTTCGATCTGCGCCCAATCCAGTTTGTCGTTCATCCAGCTCTTCAGCGTGAGGCTGGCCAGCAGGTCGGTGGGCGTCTGTTCGCCGCGCGGCGCATCCAGGTCGAAGCCCGCCATCAGCGGCACGTTGATGATGCGCCCGCCCAGATTCTCTTCGGCGGTCGCCAGTTCTTCGGCGGTCAGCGCGCGCAGGGCATTGTTCTCATCGCGCCGGCCAACGGTAATGCCGACGATGGTCATGCCGGCCTTGCGCGCCTCGTTGATCAGCCCGTTGGCATAGCCGCGCCCGAACAATTCGCCGAACAGGACAAAAACATCGCCCGCTCGAAAGATGTTCTTTTGCGGAATGGCTCTCAGGGAAGTTGGTGCTTGCATGGGTATTCTCCTGCGTAAAATATCGATTTGTTCGCAGCGCTAACTTTAACAAATTACGCGGGGTCGAAGGGGATAAATCGCCATCCACGGCCCAATTCAGGGCTGATATAGTCTCACCCGCACCGGATAACTGCCATGCCCAAACAGACCAAGCCCGACCATGCCCGGCTCGACCGCGTCGTAGCTGAAGCCCGCAAGCAGCGCGAACTGCGCGAAGCGGGCTACCGCGAACGCGCGCTCAAGCTGTATCCGCACATCTGCGGGCGCTGCGGACGGGAGTTCGCGGGCGAGCGCCTGCGCGAGCTGACGGTGCACCACCGCGACCATAATCACGACAACAATCCGCCGGACGGCAGCAACTGGGAGTTGCTCTGCCTTTACTGTCATGACAACGAGCATTCGCGCGTGATGGACGAGGTGGTGCGCGACCGCCAGGAGAGCAGGCCGGCACCGGCCACACACAACCCCTTCGCCGGCCTGAAGTCGCTGCTCAAGAAGTGATCGATTTAGAAGCCGGCAGACAACGACACGCCGTATCCGGTGTCCGGACTGCCGTCTGACAGGCCTTTCATCACAAAGGCACGCAAGTAACTGTCTTCCCCGACCTGCGTCGCGGCATACAGCGACAACTCTTTTTGTGCATAGCCGGTGGCTGATGCCTGTTGTGCATACCAGTATCCCGTGCCGATGTTCGATTCGTCGCTCAACACATAGTCCAATCCAATGGAGCCATACGCGGCGTTGTCCAGCGGCACTGTGGCTGTGCTCCCCAGTTTTTCATAACCCAGCATCAGGCTGGGAGTGAAGTCACCGAACGCGACATAGGTGGAAGCCTGCACGGCATAATCGTTCTCGCCGCTGCCGAACTTCGTGCTCGCCGTACCGAACTTGATGCGCGCCGCCACATCCAGACCTGCATCGCCGTCTTCGCTGCGCAACAGACTGTAACTGGCGAAAGCGACCACATCGCCCAATCCGCTGCTGGTGCTGCGCGTTGTCGTGGTGGTGGTTGTGGTGGTGGTGTGCATGCCGTGCCCGCCGCCGCTGACCAACACACTGCCGTCGCCGGTGACGAACAGATAGGGCACGCTCAGCTTCACCGACCAGTCGTCCGTCGCATAGCGTAGCGACACCGGGATCGAGGTGGTGTCCGTGGTACTGCTGCCGCCATATTTGCCGGAGCTGCGTTCAAGCCCGACACTCATCGACAGATAGCTGTCATCTTCAGCCAGGGCAGCGCCACTCATCGCCAGCAAGGCAGCTGCCGGTAATATCCATTGTTTCATCGTATCTCTCCTGTTTCAGCGGCCGCGCCCGCCGGTTCGGCCCATCGCGCCATTGCCGCCGGCGCGCTCTTGCCGCGCGCGATAGCCCTGACCGTAGCCGTTGCCGGTATTGCGGCGCGTCGTCTTTGCCGCATCTTCCTTGTTTTCCGCCTGCTGCGTCGCTTCCATCTGGTCGCGGATGCGCGCACGGTAGGCTGTATATTCTTCCAGTGTCATTTCGCTGGCCGCAGAAGGCAAAGACGCATCCTCACTTGCCCGCACCGGGGCGTTCACCGACATGGCGAACAACAGTGCGACGAAGAGGGATGCATAGCGGATGTAAATTTCATACTCCCGGAAAAATGGCGCGAACCGCTCGTGCAGCAGTTCGCGCGTTTTCGTGATCAGCGGCCCATACCCATACCGCCTTGGCTGCCGCGTTGCGAGCCGGCACCGGAACCATCGCGCAACATTGTGCCGTTACCGGCGCCCTGTTTCGTCGCAGACTTGTTCTTCTTCTGCTCGGCTTTGGCTTTCTGCTTCTCGGCGCGCAGGGCCGCACGCTGCTCGTCGGTCATCTCTTCCTGTTTCTGCAGGCGATATTGCTCGCGTTGCTCGGCAGTCATACCGGCCGTCTCTTCCAAATGCTGCGCGCGGATTTCTTCGCGAGTCTGCACCCGCGATTCTTCCGCGGCGTAGACGTTACCGATTCCTGTCAGTGCCAAAGCGAGCAGGCTGTTCAGCAGGATTGTGGTGTTTTTCATGATGTTCTCCTTGGTGGTTGGACGATCAGAGCGTTCTCTGATGGCTGCATGTTGCGCTTCAGCCGTTACACGGAGATTTCCCATCTGCAACAATTTGTAACAGAGTGTTACCGCGCAGACCCGCCCCTGCACCGCGCCATCCGCTTCGGTTATAGTGAGCACATGGAAAGCAGGCACATACTGGTGGTGGACGACGATGCCGGCCTGCGCGAGCTGTTGCAGAAATATCTCTCCGCGCAAGGCTTGCAGGTGGCGTCTGTGGCCGACGGGGTGCAGATGGACGCGCATCTGGCGCAGCACCCGGTCGATCTGCTGATCCTCGACCTGATGCTGCCGGGCGAGGACGGGCTGTCGCTGGCGCGCCGTCTGCGCTCACGCAGCAGCCTGCCCATCATCATGCTCTCCGCGCGCGGCGAGGATGTGGACCGCATCGTGGGGCTTGAAGTGGGCGCGGACGATTATCTGGCCAAACCATTCAACCCGCGCGAACTGCTGGCACGCATCCGCGCCCTGTTGCGCCGCAACGAGCAGGGACAACTCAAGCATGAAGAGAATAACGTACGCCGCTTCGGGCCGTTCAGCATGGACGTGGATGCGCGCGTGCTACACAAGCACGAGCAGACCGTGCAGCTCACGTCGGGAGAGTTCAATCTGCTGCGCATCTTCGTCGAAAACCCCAACCGCGTGCTGGGGCGCGACAACCTGATGGACATGCTCAAGGGTTATGAACGTTCGCCGTTCGACCGCAGCATCGATGTGCGGGTGACGCGTCTGCGGCGCAAGATCGAGGACGATCCGAACGCACCGGAATTCATCCGCACCGTGTGGGGCGAAGGCTATCTGTTCTCGCCCAGCGGCACGAACTAGCCATGGCCGCGCGCGACAGACCGCATTCCCTGTTCTACGGCACGGTGCGCACGGTGGCTTCCGCACTGCTGGTATTCCAGATATTCCTCATCGCCGCCACGGTGCATTACGTCATGCTGCCCATGGCGCAGCGCAGCGCGGACGATCTGGCTGCCCTGCTGATCCTGTCCGCCAAGACTTGGGTGGAACTGCCGCCGCAGACACGCAAGGATTTCGAGCTGGAGCTGATCCGCGAGCATCAGTTCATGCTGTTCGAGGATGTCTCGCCGCTTGCCGAACGCAGCCTCCCGCTGCCCTATCTCCTACTGCTGGATGATGCGCTATCGGCCCGTCTGGGTGAGGCGGTGTCGGTGAAGATGACCAACCTCGACACCACCTGGTTCTGGGCGGACATTCCGGCCGGCGGAAAACTTATACGCATCGGCTTCCCCAAGTCGCGCCTGCTCACCGAACCCACCACTATGCTGTTGCTCGCGCTGATCGCCACAGTGTTGCTCAGCCTGATCACCGCCTACATTCTGGCGCGCCGCATCACGCGTCCGCTGGCGCACTTCTCGCAAGCCGCACGGCGCATCGGCGCGGGCGGCATCCCGGAAGATATGCCGCATTCCCACGTTCAGGAGTTTTCCGAACTGGCCGCAACTTTCAATCAAATGGCACTGCAAGTGCGCGAACTGCTGGCCAACCGCACCACCCTGCTGGCCGGTATCTCGCACGACTTGCGCACACCGTTGGCACGCATGCGTCTGGCAGTGGAGATGCTGCCCGAGGACGGCGATCAAAAGACAGTCGAACGTCTGCGCCGCGACATCGAAGACATGAATGAGCTGATCGGCGAGTTCCTCACGTTGAGCCGCGACCTGCAACAGGAAGCGTCGGAGAGGATCGAACTGGAAGCGATGTTGCGCGAGCTGGCGGAAGAACAGAACGCGCAAGGCGCACAGGTCACCTGCCATGTGCAGCACGGCCTGACCGTGCGCGCCGGTCCGCTCGCGCTGCATCGTGTGCTGCAGAATCTGCTCGGCAATGCCTTCCGTTACAGCGACGGCAAACCGGTGCTGATCGAAGCGGAACGTTGCGACAACGATGCACGGATCGAAATCATGGATCGCGGCCCCGGCATCCCGCCGCATGAGTTGGAGAAAGTGTTCCGCCCGTTCTACCGCATTGAATCCTCGCGCAATGCCGACACCGGCGGCAGCGGACTGGGGCTGGCCATCGTGCAGCAACTATGTACGGCCAACGGCTGGCAGGTCGCGCTGCATGCGCGCGACGGCGGCGGCACGGTGGCCGAACTCAGCTTGCCGCTGTCAGAAGCCCAGCAGAAACAACCATAAGGGCAGCGTCAGCGCCGCCAATAAAGTGCTCAATATCACCTGCGCCGCAACGGTTTCGCCGTCGCCGCCCATGCGCGTCGCCAGCACATAGGCCATGGTTGAGACCGGCAAAGCCGCCATCAAGACTGCGATATTGAAATAAACGCCGCGCAAGCCAAACAGTGTCGCCAACCCCCATGCGATTGCCGGCACGATCAGCAGCTTGGCCAGCACCCCGTACCAAAGCGTGCCGCGTTGCTGATGCAAGCCCTGCAAGCGCAAGCCAGAACCCACCGCAATCAGGCCCATCGGCAGGGATGCCTGCGCCAACAAACCGAGCGCGGTATTCAGCATCGCGGGCAGTGCGAGTCCGCCAAGACTGAAACCGATGCCGCCGGCGGTCGCCAGGATCAGCGGGTTGAGCAGTATCTCGCGCAGCCAGTGGCTCTCGCTGTGCCGCGCCAGCATCATCACGCTGGCCACGTTGGCGATGGGCACCATGAACCCGATCAGCAGGCCGATGGCGGCCAGCCCGGTCTGGCCATACAAGCCGCCCGCGATGGCAAGCCCGACATAACTGTTGAAACGGAAGAACGATTGGAAGGTGGCGGCGAACACCCTGGGCGGCGCATGGAACAGCGGTCCGGCCAGCAAACCGAGCAGCATGCCCGCGCCCATGTACAGCGCGGCAACCGTCAGCATCGGTGCCGCCGCGCCCACATCGATGCTGAAATGCGACAGCGTGTGGAACAGCAGTGCCGGAAAAAAGATGTAA
>JAVHSB010000244.1:0-1918 GCA_036171955.1 Sideroxydans sp. | reverse complement strand
GGAAAACTGACATGTTGTATGCCATCTTCGGACAAGACGTTGAGAGTAGTCTGGAGCGCCGGCTGTCTGCGCGCGCCGCTCATCTGGCAAGGCTGGAGGCATTGCAAAACGAAGGGCGTCTGGTACTGGCAGGCCCCTTCCCCGCCATTGATGCCGCCGATCCCGGCCGGGCCGGTTTCAGCGGCAGCTTGATTGTTGCAGAGTTCGATGCACTGGAAGATGCCCAGGCCTGGGCTGCCGCCGATCCGTATGTCGCTGCCGGTGTATATGCACAAGTTGCCGTACGTCCATTCAGACAGGTCCTGCCGCGTTGATGTACCACCGGTGATCCTTCCACCGAAGTTTTTCCACCTGTCTCATTCACCTGCCTGCCACTTTCATTTCGCCAAATCCGGCACCCGCGCAGCACGCGCGCCCTGTGCTATATTTCGCGGCGGACAGTTGTACTCCAACCGATCAATCACTTTAAGGAAAGCGTATGTTGAAATTTTCCAGATTTGTAATTTTCTCCGGCATGCTCGTCGTGAGCGCCGCAGTTCAGGCCGCCGATGCCGACAAGTCGGCAGCACTGGTGAATGGCGTCTCCATTCCGGAAGCTCGCCTCGACCTGCGCCTCAAAGCCGCCGTGCAACAAGGTCAACTGGATAGCCCGGAGTTGCGCACGGCATTGCGCGAAGACTTGATCAATCTGGAAGTCATTTCGCAGGAAGCGGTGAAGCAGACCCTGCAGAATCAACCAGAAACCGCCCAGCAACTTGAACTGGCCCGGCAGTCGGTGCTGGCCGGCGCATATGTGCAAAACTACGTCAAAAGCCATCCGATCGACGAAACGGCACTGCAACAAGACTATGAGGCGATGAAAGCCAGGGTCGGCAACAAGGAGTACAAGGTCTCGCACGTTCTGGTGCCGACCGAAGACGAGGCCAAGGCAGTGGCCAAGCGCGTGAAAAAGGAGAGTTTCTCCAAGGTCGCCAAGCAACTGTCCCAAGATCCCGGCTCCAAGGACAAAGGCGGCGATCTGGGCTGGACGGTTCCCTCCAATTTCGTACAGCCGTTTGCTGCGGCCATCCCCGAACTGAAAAAGGGACAAATCAGCTCGCCCGTGCAAACCCAGTATGGCTGGCATGTGATCAAGCTCGAAGACACACGCGAACTGAAGGTTCCGTTGTTCGAGGACGTCAAGCAGAACCTGGAAAAACGCCGCCAGCAGGAATCCATCCAGAAGGCGATTTCAGAACTGCGCAGCAAGGCCAAGATCGAATAATCCCGGCATGGAACGCCTGTTTTTCATTGCGCTTCTGTCATTCCCCGCTTCACTCGCACTGGCCTCTTCCTGCGAGCCGGGTGAAGCCGTGGGGGCGGACGCAAAGATCGCCGCTTACCGTGAAGCGAATTGTGCCAGTAAGGCATTGGACAAGGCCGCCGATCTGCTCCACGACGCCCTGCTGGCTGAAGCTCGCAGCGACAGCAAAACCCTGTGCGCCAACCTTCATGCCGCCCTGATGCAACTCGACCAATACAGGGTAGGCGCATGGAGGGATAGTCACGGCAACATTGCAGAAAAAATCGATGCCGGTTTCGATGAAAAACTGGCGCGCATGGAAACAACTACCTGCCCCCAAAGACCGGCTCTGTACCGCCATCTGGCCTTGCAGGGGAATCCATGGGCGATGTTTCGCCTGGCCGACAGTTATGCCAAAGGCACTGGCTTGGCGCAGAACGATGGCGAGGCACTTGCTTGGTATCAGCAGGCTGCGGAGCATGGGTATGCCCCGGCTTACGTTGCCCTGGGTCTGATGTACAGCGATGGCAAAGCGTTTGTGCCGGATTATGGGGTTGCTGCCCAATGGCTGGATAAAGGTGCCCGCACGGGTGACGCCGAAGCCGAATATCTGCTCGGCAACCTACTGCGCAAGGG
>JAVHSB010000243.1:0-1920 GCA_036171955.1 Sideroxydans sp. | reverse complement strand
AGCCGTTCGTGGTGAAGGATATCCGGGTCGAAGGAATACAACGTACCGAAGCCGGTACGGTATTCAGCTATCTGCCGCTGAAAGTGGGCGATACGGTTACCGACGAACGGGCCACAACGGCGCTGCATGCGCTGTTTGCCACCGGATTCTTCAAGGATGTACAACTCCTGGATGACCAAGGCGTGCTGGTGGTGCGGGTGCAGGAACGCCCGACCGTCGCCAGCGTCGAGCTGGACGGGATCAAGGATTTCCCCAAGCCGCAATTGCTGGACAATCTGAAACTGGTCGGCCTGGCCGAGGGGCGCATCTTCGACAAGGCGATGCTGGAAAAATCAGAGCAGGAACTGAAACGCCAGTACATTGCGCGCGGCAAATATGCGGTCGTGGTGACCACCACGGTGACCGAACTCGAACGCAACCGGGTGTCGGTCAAGCTCGATGTGAGCGAAGGCAATCCGTCCAAAATCCGGCAGATCAATTTCGTCGGCAATGCGCATTATGCGGAAGACGATCTGCTGGACGAAATGCAACTGACTACCCCCGGCTGGTTCACCTGGCTGACCAACAACGACCAGTATTCGAAGCCAAAGTTGTCTGCCGATATGGAGGCGATCCGCAGCCTGTACCTCAATTCCGGCTACATGGATTTTGCCATCGATTCGACCCAGGTTTCGATCTCGGCCGACAAGCGTGACATATTCATCACCCTGAATATCACCGAAGGCGAGCAGTACACGGTGTCGGATATCAAAGTGGCAGGCGCGAAGGGAGTGTTCACGGGCGAGGCACTGCGCGCCATGGTGGCGATTCAGCCCGGGCAGATCTTTTCGCGCGAAGCGCTGACCACGGCTTCCGACAAGATCCGCGAGGCGATGGGAGAGAAGGGCTATGCCTTCGCCAATGTCAGCGCCATTCCCGATATCGACAAGGACAAGCATCGGGTGGCGTTCACCTTCATGGTCGATCCCATGCAGCGGGCTTACGTGCGCCGTATCAATGTGGTGGGCAACGACAAGACGCGGGATGAGGTGGTCAGGCGTGAATTCCGCCAGATGGAGGGCGGCTGGTTCTCGACTTCAAGCATCAAGAAATCAAAACAGCGTATCGACAAGCTCGGGTTCTTTGGCGCGGTCAACATCGAGACCCAGCCGGTCACCGGCAGCAACGATCAGCTTGATCTGAACTTGAGCGTGGAAGAAAAGCCGACCGGCAATTTCCAGATCGGTGCCGGGTACAGCAATGGCGAGGGCGTCACCCTGATGGGCGGGGTCACCCAGTCCAACCTGTTCGGCACGGGCAACTCCCTGTCGACCCAGATCAATACGAGCAAGGTCAATCAGACCTATTCGATTTCCTATACCAATCCGTATTACACCGACGACGGCATCAGCCGCGGCTTCGACGTGTACAAACGCAGAACCGATGCGACAACGATATCCATCAGCCAATACACGTCGGAAACCTACGGCGGGGGCGTCAGGCTGGGCGTGCCGATCAACGATGACGAGACGTTCCAGTACGGATTGTCGCTGGAGGACACCACACTGGCGCTGACCAGCAGCAGCCCGGATCGTTTCAAGGTTTACATCAATACTTTTGGCGACCACAACAAGAACGTCCTGGGCACCATCGGCTGGACGCGCGATACCCGCGACAGCGGGATTTACGCGACCGAGGGGTCGACCCAGCGTGCTTTTCTGGAAGCCTCGTTCCCGGTCTCCGGCCAGCGTTATTACAAGTTCACCTACAACCAGCAATGGTTCCAGCCATTGAGCGAGCATCTGACCCTGCGCCTGAATGGCGATCTCGGCCTTGCCGGTGGTTACGACGGGATGGAACTGCCGTTCTTCAAGAATCTGTATGCAGGGGGCGTCGGCTCGGTGCGCGGTTACGATTCCAACTCGCTCGGCCCGCGCGACG
>JAVHSB010000242.1:0-9658 GCA_036171955.1 Sideroxydans sp. | reverse complement strand
CACGCCCTGTCGATGAAAACGCTGACACCCGCACAATGGGGCAAACAAGAGTAAATATCGGAGAAGAAGATGGACGAGAAAGCAACCGCACTGGACAAGATTCGCAAAACGGTCACCGGCAATCCGGTGGTGCTGTACATGAAAGGCACGCCGCAATTTCCGCAATGCGGATTTTCCGGGCGCGCGGCGCAGGTTTTGAAAGCGTGCGGCGTGAAGGACTACGTTGCAGTGAACGTGCTGGAAGACGAGGGCGCTTGGAATTACCTGCCGGCCTACGCCGACTTCCCCACTTTCCCGCAGTGCTACATCAATGGCGAACTGATCGGCGGCTCCGACATCATGCTGGCGCTGTACGAACAGGGCGAGCTGCAAAAGCTGATCGAGCAGGCGACTGCCGCCGCCTGACCGCTGCGTTGTTCAGCGCAGTTTGACGCGCTCGACCTCGATGCTCGTCTCCCCGTCACTCAACCAAACCTGACCGTCCTGGATGGTGCATTGCAGGTCCATCGTGCGCCGTACCAGCTTTGGCAGTTGGCGCGTGCTTCCTGGCGGCAGGTTGATGATGGCCAGGTTCTTCTGCCGTGCAAACTGGGCGCGGTTCTGCTCGAACCACAGGTCGGCCACGCGCCCACCGTAGCTGTACACCACCACCTGCCGGGCGCGGCCACAGGCTTTGCGGATCAGCTTCTCGTCCGGGATGCCGACATCGATCCACAGCTCGATGGCGCCGGTCAGGTCCTTCTGCCACAGGTCGGCTGCATCCTCGTCGGTCATGCCTTGGCCGAACTCCAGATACTCGTGCGCATGCAGGGCGAATGCCAGCAGGCGCACCATCATGCGCTCTTCGGTCTCCGAGGGATGCTGCGCCAATGTGAGCGCGTGGTTCTGATAGTAGTGGCGCTCCATGTCCGCGATTTGCAGATCGGCCTTGTAGACGGTCGCTTTGATTGCCATGGGATTTCCTGATACGGTGCCATGCCGTGGATGAGGGGGCGCAAGCATAGCGCATCGTGTCGTAATCCCCTCACTGAAATAGATTTCGAACAGGATCATCCAGGGATAACCCATGCTCAGTGCTCATCAATCCAGTCAGCTCGTTCGCCTGCGCTGGACGGCCTTCATCGTTGTCGGTCTGGCCTACGTGCTGTCGTTCTTTCACCGTTTCGCCCCGGCGGCGATCTCGTCCGACCTGCAACTCGCCTTCAATACGACGGGCGCCTCTTTGGGCGGTCTCGCCGCGACCTATTTCTACGTCTATACCCTGATGCAGATTCCCACCGGGATTCTCGCCGACACCTTGGGTCCGCGCCGCGTGGTGGCCATCGGCGGGGTGGTCGCCGGTATCGGATCGCTGCTGTTCGGCATGGCGGACACACTGGCGATGGCCTCCGTCGGCCGCTTGCTGGTCGGACTGGGGGTGTCGGTGTCCTTCATCTGCATGCTCAAGCTGAACGCGGTCTGGTTCCACGACCGCCATTTCGCCACCGCCACCGGCGCCACCATCCTGCTGGGTAACCTGGGTTCGGTGCTGGCGGCGGCACCGCTGGCCTGGGGGCTTGGATTTGTGTCCTGGCGCGCGGTGTTCGTGGCGACCGGGCTGGCTTCACTTCTGCTGGCGCTGCTGGCGTGGTGGCTGGTGCGGGATCACCCGGGCGAAGCCGGATTGCCCAGTCTGCGCGAACTGGACGGCAAAGCATCGCATCCGAAGCATGAAGGTCACTGGTACGACGGCTTGCTGGTGGTGCTGAAGAATCGCGCGACCTGGCCCGGCCTCTGGGTGAACATGGGGTTGGCCGGGACGCTGTTTGCTTTCGGCGGGCTGTGGGCGGTGCCCTTCCTGCGCGACGTGTACGGCATGGACCGTGCTGCCGCCACAGACCACACCACATGGCTGCTGGCCGGTTTTGCCATCGGCGCCTTCTTCATCGGCACGCTGTCCGACCGGTTCGGCCGGCGCAAGCCGGTGATGTTCGCCGGGGCGCTGGTCTATTGCCTGTGCTGGTTGCCGCTGCTGGCAGGAATGCAGATGGGCGGTATGTTGAGCCACACGCTGTTTTTTGTGATGGGGCTGGCCGCGCCCAGCTTCACCCTGAGCTGGGCCTGCGCCAAGGAAGTGAACCCGCCCGCGTTGTCCGGCATGGCGACCAGCGTGGTCAACGTCGGCGCTTTCCTTGGCACCGCCATCCTGCAACCACTGGTGGGCTGGGCTATCGACCGCGCCCATGCGGGCAGCACGCTACCGCTGCGGCTGGCCGACTACCAGGCAGGCATGGGGCTGATGTTCGGCTTCGCACTCGTCGGCCTGCTGGCTATCTTTTTTGTGCGCGAGACCCGCTGCAAATACGTGAACGACTGAAAGGTCAAGTTGCCGGCTTGAGCAGGGCCAGCATCGCCTCATCGAGATAACACCATTCACCTTTTGCAAGGTGCAGGGCCTCCAGGGTGAGTCCGCCGATCTGCGTGCGGCACAGCGCGGTGCAATGATTTCCGGCTGCGGCCAGCATGCGTTTCACCTGATGATATTTCCCCTGTTCCAGCACGATCTGCAGTTGGTGTGCAGCGACTTTTTCGCACAATACGGCAGCCAGCGGCGCTGGTTCGTCCTGCAACTTCACGCCCTGCAATAACCGCTCGATCAATTGCGGCGTCACTCCTTCGTGCGTGGTGGCAAGATACACTTTCGGGATGTGATGCTTTGGCGAGGATTGCGCGTGGATGAATGCGCCGTCATCCGACATTAGCAGCAGGCCGGTGGTGTCGTGGTCGAGCCGCCCCACCGGCTGCACATCGCGGTTGGCGAACTGTTCCGGCAACAGCGACAGCACGCCGGGATGATGGCTGGGCTTGCGCGAGCATTCGTAGTCGGCGGGTTTGTGCAGGGCGAGGTAGAGGTGTGCGCGATACTGCCACGGTTCACCATACACGCTGAATTCGAGCCCGTCCGTTTCGAAAGCGCGGCGCGGGTCGGCGACGGGTGCGCCGTTGACTTCCACTTCACCGTCGGCGATCAGGGTGGAGCACCATTTGCGCGTGCCGAATCCCTGCGCTTGCAGGATGCGTTCCAGTGTCTGTTTGCCCATGCCGGAACTGTAACAGAAGCACCGGCGAGGGCGCGAGGTTGTAAGATGCGAGCCGGAATTAAGGAACCTCTGATTAAGTCCCTCATGGCGCTTAATCAGGGGTTCCTTAAGGGAGAAAGGAGATCGATTCGTCATGGAACTGCAACTGAAAAACCGACAGGAACTGAAAGTGCGCGCGCTGTTGCTGGGCGACCGCTTGGACCTCAAATTGTTCAAGATCGCCGACTGTCTGGCGACCACTCCGCTCACCTTGCAGGTGGACGAGCATGGCGGCATCGCCGTCCTGTTCCGCTATGGCGTACTCGTGTTGTTCGGGGTGCAGACGATGGATGAGGTGCGCTTCGTCGAATCGATTCGTCCTTTGCTGACCAATGCCTATGCCACGCCGGAGGTGGAGGAACTGGAGATACACAGCGGCAGGAACAGTATCGGGGTGCAAAGCGGCGCGGTTTCGCTCGACGAGATTTCCCTGGAAAAACTGCAACTCGTTGCCGATGCCCTGAGCAAGAACCTGGTGCTGACGCTGTATGAAAAGAAGGTTGCCGGGGAGTTCGACAAGATCGAGCCGCTGGCGCAGGAGCTGGCGACGCGGGGCAGGGTCAGCGCGGATACGCGCAAGCTGTTGCAGAAGATTGGTTCCATGCTGTTGATCGAACACCGCATGGTAGGTCGTGCGGAGATCGGCGATAAACCCGAGACGCTATGGGATTTCCCCCATCTGGAGGGTTTGTACGCGAGTCTGGAAGATGAGTTCGAGTTGAAAGAGCGTCAGGCGGCGCTGGACCGGAAACTGGGGCTGATCTCGGATACGGCGCAGACCCTGGCCGATGTCTGGGACAACAAGCAGTTGCACAAACTGGAATGGTATGTGATCGGCCTGATCCTGTTCGAGATCGTGATCAGCCTGGTCGAACGCGGCGAAAAACTGCTGCACTGAATCCACGATGGAACAAAACGGAAAATCAATGAAAGTCGAAACCCTGCGCTGGTTCAACGACCGCCTGGAAATGATAGACCAGCGCGTGTTGCCCGCCGCGTTCGAGTATTTGAGTTTTTACACGGCTGCTGCGGTGGCCGAGGGTATCCGCAGCATGGTGGTGCGCGGCGCGCCCGCCATCGGGGTGGCGGCGGCTTACGGGGTGGCGCTGGAGGCGCTGAAGTTGTCACGACTCCCTCCCCCGGGCAGAGGGAAGGACGGGATGGAGGTAAAGTCTTCGGGCGATTCTACCCCCTCCCTAACCATCTCCCTGCAGGGGGGAGGGAATGTTGTGGATTTCAAGGCCGGCATGGAAGAGGGTTTCGAGGTGCTGGCCGCCAGCCGTCCGACGGCGGTGAACCTGTTCTGGGCTTTGCGGCGCATGCGCCGCGTGTGGGAAAGCGTGGCGACACAAGCGCCGCAACAGGTGGCGCAGCGTTTGCTGGCAGAGGCGCACGAGATTCTGGCCGAAGACATCCGTATCAATCAGGCGATGGGCGCGCACGGCGCGACCTTGCTGCAGGACGGGGCGCGAGTGCTGACGCATTGCAATGCGGGTGCGCTGGCGACGGCGGGCTGGGGCACGGCGCTGGGGGTCATTCGCTCGGCGGTGGCGGCGGGCAAGAAAATTTCGGTCATCGCCGACGAGACGCGGCCGTTCCTGCAAGGGGCGCGGTTAACAGCGTGGGAGATGGTGCAGGAGAACATCCCGGTGACGCTGATCAGCGACAACATGGCCGGCCACCTGATGGCGCAGGGCGAGGTGGATGCGGTGGTGGTGGGCACAGACCGCGTGGCGGCCAATGGCGATGTGGCGAACAAGATCGGCACTTACATGGTGGCGGTGCTTGCCCGCCGCCACGGTATCCCGTTCTATGTGGCCTGCCCCCTCTCGACCATTGATATGAGCATCGCTTCGGGCCGCGACATCCCCATCGAGGAACGTTCGGCCGACGAGGTGAAGGGTTTCCGCGATTGCCGCTGGGCGGCGGAGGGGGTGAAGATTCGCAACCCGGCCTTCGACGTGACCCCGGCCGAGCTGGTGACGGGGCTGATCACCGAGAAGGGCGTGGTGCTGAACCCGGATGTGCAAGGCATCCGGAAGCTGATGGCGGGTTTGCCCTGACCTGGGGCTCCTGGGGGTTTTCCTTAAATAGCTGTTTCCATTAGGGCATCCCTTTGCTACAATGCGCGCCGTTTCAGATGGGCTTCGAGCCCGTTTTTTATTTGTGGGTACGGATTATGGATGTTGCAAAGCTGGTGGAGACGACCCTGGCCGGCATGGGATACGAGCTGGTCGATCTGGAATTGTCCGGGCGCGGCCTGATGCGCGTGTTCATGGACAAACAGCCGGAAGGCATTGCAGTTGACGACTGCGAGCGTGTCAGCCACCAGCTGGTGCGTCTGTTTGCGGTCGAGGGAGTGGAGTACGAGCGCCTCGAGGTGTCGTCGCCAGGACTGGATCGGGTGTTGAAGAAAGTGTCCGATTTCGAGCGCTTCAAGGGGCAGAAGGCGAAGCTCAAACTGCGCATGCCGGTCAACGGCAGCAAGCAGTTCATCGGGATTCTCGGCGAATTGCGGGATGGGGTGGTACAGCTGGATATGGAGGGCAGTTCGGTCGGGATCGAATTGTCGAATGTGGACAAGGCACGTTTGGTGCCCATATTTTGAAGTAGTCGGAGAGATGCGATGAGTCGTGATGTTCTGTTGTTGGTGGATGCCTTGGCGCGCGAGAAAAACGTGGACAAGGAGATCGTGTTCGGTGCGCTGGAATCAGCTTTGGCCTCGGCGACCAAAAAGCGTTTCGTTGACGAGGAAGCCGACGTGCGCGTGAGCATCGACCGCCAGAGCGGCGAGTACGAATCGTTCCGCCGCTGGCAGGTGATGGACGACGAGACCTTCGAGACGCCCGAGCTGCATATCAAGCTGGAAGAAGCGCAAAAGCGCGACCCGCAGATCCAGCTGGAAGAATTCGTGGAAGAGCCGCTGGAGAACATCGACTTCGGGCGCATCGGCGCACAGGCGGCGAAACAGGTCATTTTCCAGAAGATCCGCGACGCCGAGCGCGAGCAGATTCTGGCCGACTTCATGGAACGCAACGAACACCTGGTGACCGGCACCATCAAGCGCATCGAGCGCGGCAATGCCATTGTCGAGTTCGGCAAGATCGAGGCGCTGCTGCCGCGCGACCAGATGATCCCGAAAGAAAACCTGCGCGTCGGTGACCGCGTGCGCGCCTATCTGTTGCGTGTTGACCGCACCGTGCGCGGCCCGCAGATCATCCTGTCGCGCATCACCTCCGAATTCCTGAAGAAACTGTTCGAACTGGAAGTGCCCGAGATCGAGGAGGGCATCCTGGAGATTGTCAGCGCTTCGCGCGATCCCGGTTCGCGCGCCAAGATCGCGGTACGCACCAACGACCAGCGCCTGGATCCGATCGGGACCTGCGTCGGCATGCGCGGTTCGCGCGTGCAGGCGGTCACCACCGAACTGGCCGGCGAGCGCGTGGACATCATCCTGTGGTCGGACGATGCGGCCACTTTCGTCATCAATGCCCTGGCGCCGGCCGAGGCCAGCAGCATCGTGGTGGATGAGGAAAAGCACAGCATGGACGTGGTGGTCGAGGAGGAGAATCTGGCGCAGGCCATCGGCCGCGGCGGCCAGAACGTGCGTCTGGCTTCCGAGCTCACCGGCTGGGAAATTAACCTGATGACGGTGGAGCAGTCCGCCGAGAAGAACGAGCAGGAGTTCGCCAAGGTGCGCGACATGTTCGTGGCCAAGCTGGATGTGGACGAAGAGGTTGCCGACATCCTGGTGCAGGAGGGGTTCAATACCCTGGAAGAGGTTGCCTATGTGCCGGAAGACGAGATGCTGGAGATCGAATCGTTCGACGAGGCAACCGTGAAGGAATTGCGCAGCCGTGCGCGGAATTATCTGCTGACCGCGGCGATCGCCAACGAGGAGCAGGTCGGACACAACATCGAAGACCTGCTGAAGATTGAAGGAATGGATGAGGAAACCGCGCGCGTCCTCGCCGGCAAGGGCGTCGGTACGCAGGATGCGCTGGCCGACCTCGATACGGAAGAACTGGTTGAACTCACCGGCATGGATGGCGAGCGCGCGAACCAACTCATCATGACGGCGCGCGCCCCCTGGTTCGCATAAGTTATATCGTCCGCTGGACGGAAGGAAAGTAATGGGAAAAATCAATGTCGCTCAATTCGCTGCGGAGCTTGGACTGCCGGTCGAGTTGTTGCTGGAACAGTTGCAGGCGGCCGGGGTCGTCAAGCAGAAGGATTCCGATCCAATCTCCGAGCAGGACAAGGCCGGATTGCTGGAGCACCTGCGCAGCGCGCACGGCGCGAGCAAGGGCAAGATCACGGTAACCCGGCGCGAAACGACCGCAATCAAGAAAGCCGACAGCACCGGCCGCTCGCGCACGATCCAGGTCGAGGTGCGCAAGAAGCGCACGATCGCCCCGCAGGTACAGCCGGCAGAGGATAAGTCGGCTGCCGTGGAGGAAAAGAAACCGGCCGGGACAAAGTCGCGGCAGGTAGTGGACGAGCAGGAAAAGAAGGTGCGCGAGGAAGAGGCGCGCATGGCGGCCGAATTGGCAGCACGCCAAGCGGCCGATCTCGAGGCCAAACAGGCGCGCAGCAAACGCAAGCCAGTGGAGGAAACCAAGCCGGAACCCGTTGCGGAAGCGGTCAAGCCTGCGGCGGCCGTGGAAGTCCCTGAAGGCACCCTGCACAAGCCTGCACTCAAGCCCGGCGACAAAGTGGAGCGGCCATCGCGCAAAAGCGAAAAATCGGCAGCCAAGGAAGGGCCGTGGGACGAGGCCGGGCACAAGAAACGCCCGCCCTCGCGCAATCTGGATGCACGTGCCGGAGCGGCAGGCCTGCGCACCGGCGGCTCTTTGCGTGCCGGCCGGCATGACAAGCATGACAAGCACGATACGGCGCAACATGCGTTTTCCCTGCCCACCGAGCCGATCGTGCAGGAAGTGACCATTCCGGAAACCATCAGTGTGGCGGAACTGGCGCAGAAGATGTCGATCAAGGCGGCGGAGATCATCAAGACTCTGATGAAGATGGGTTCGATGGTCACCATCAACCAGGTGCTGGATCAGGAAACCGCGATGATCCTCGTTGAGGAAATGGGTCACAAGGCGATCCAGGCCAAGCCGGATGATCCGGATGCCTTCCTGCTGGAAACCACTGCGCATGCGGATGCGGTGCTCGAACCGCGCGCCCCGGTGGTGACCGTGATGGGCCACGTCGACCACGGCAAGACCTCGCTGCTCGACTTTATCCGCCGCACGCGCGTGGCGAGCGGCGAAGCGGGCGGCATTACGCAACACATCGGCGCATACCACGTCGAAACGCCGCGCGGCATGATCACCTTCCTCGATACGCCGGGTCACGAAGCGTTCACGGCGATGCGCGCGCGCGGGGCACAGGCGACCGACATCGTGATTCTGGTGGTCGCCGCGGACGACGGCGTGATGCCGCAAACCAAGGAAGCGATCCACCATGCGCGTGCGGCCAATGTGCCCATCGTGGTCGCGGTGACCAAGATCGACAAACCGGACGCCAATTCCGAGCGCGTGCGCCAGGAACTGGTGGCGGAGGGCGTGGTGCCGGAAGACTGGGGCGGCGATTCCATGTTCGTCGAGGTTTCGGCCAAGACCGGACAGGGCATCGACACCTTGCTGGAAGGCATTCTGCTCCAGGCCGAAGTGCTGGAGTTGAAGGCGGCCAAGAACAGCGCTGCCAAGGGCGTGGTGGTCGAGGCGCGACTGGACAAGGGCAAGGGCGCGGTGGCCACGCTGCTGGTGCAGTCCGGCACCCTCAAGCGCGGCGATGCCGTGCTGGTCGGGTCGGTCTCGGGCCGCGTGCGCGCCATGCTGGACGAGAACGGCAAGCCGGTCAGCGAAGCCGGTCCGTCGATTCCGGTCGAAGTGCAGGGCTTGTCCGAGGTGCCCGTGGCGGGCGCCGATTTCCTGGTGCTCGCAGACGAGAAGAAGGCGCGCGAGATCGCGTTGTTCCGCCAGGGCAAGTTCCGCGATGTGAAGCTGGCCAAGCAGCAGGCCGCCAAACTCGAAAGCATGTTCGAGCAGATGGGCGAGGGCGAGGTGCGCACGCTGCCCTTGATCGTCAAGGCCGATGTGCAGGGTTCGATCGAGGCGATCGTCGGCTCCCTGCAGAAACTTTCGACCGAGGAGGTCAAGGTCAGCCTGATCCACAGCGCCGTGGGCGGCATCACCGAGTCGGATGTCAACCTTGCGCTGGCCTCCAAGGCGATCATCATCGGTTTCAATTCGCGTGCGGATGTGGCGGCGCGCCGTCTGGCGGAAACGTCGGGCGTCGAGATCCGCTACTACAACATCATTTACGCGATGGTCGATGAGATCAAGGCCGCTCTGTCCGGCATGCTGGCGCCGGAGAAGAAAGAGAGCATCATCGGCATGGTCGAGGTGCGTCAGGTCTATCACATCTCCAAGGTGGGCACGGTGGCGGGATGTTATGTCACCGAAGGTATGGTCAAACGCGGCTCCAGCGTGCGCGTGCTGCGCAACAACGTGGTGATCCATACCGGCGAA
>JAVHSB010000241.1:0-1927 GCA_036171955.1 Sideroxydans sp. | reverse complement strand
CCATCCGCATCCACAAGGAAGGCAGCCAATCCACCGTAGTCTGGAACCCGTGGACAGAGAAAGCAGAAAAGATGGGCGACTTCGGCCCCAAGCTGCACCGCGACATGGTGTGCGTGGAAAGCGGCAACGCGCTGGAGAATGTCGTGACACTGCAACCCGGCGGGACGCACCGGCTGGTGGCGGTGTACAGCACCGAAAAGCTGTAACCCACCGTCATTCCGGCTTTCGCCGGAATGACGGACCAAAAAAGAGCCGCTTCACAGCGGCTCTTTTTTATCGCATCAGAAAACTGAAATTAATCAGATTCCTTAATTCGCGCGCTTCCTGAACTCGTAGCTGCGGGTGTCGATCTCGACCTTGTCGCCGATCTCGATGAACGCCGCCACCGGCAGTTCGTAACCGGAGCCCTTCAACCTGGCCGGCTTCATCACCTTGCCCGAGGTATCGCCGCGCACGGCCGGTTCGGTGTACTCGATCTCGCGCACGATGGTGTTCGGCAGTTCGACCGAGATCGCCTTGCCTTCGTAGAAGGTCACCTCGCACTTGTCTTCCATCCCGTCCGACAGATAGTTGACCACGTCGCCGAGGTTTTCCTTCTCCACTTCGTACTGGTTGTATTCCTCATCCATGAACACATACATCGGATCGGAGTAATAGGAATAGGTGCATTCCTTCTTGTCCAGAATGATCTGGTCGAATTTATCGTCGGCGCGATAGACCGCTTCACTCGGGGTGTCGGTGAGCAAATTCTTGAACTTGAATTTCACGACCGAGCCGTTGCGGCCGGAGCGGGTGTATTCCGCTTTCTGCACCACCAGCGCCTGATTGTTGACCATCACCACGTTACCGGCGCGGAGTTCTTGAGCGATTTTCATAATATCTTACCTGCGGCAAAAATTTGAAGGCGCGGATTCTATGCATTCTTGCGGAAAAAATCCAGCAAATTCAACGCAAGATTATTGGACAACAGGCGTTGCGCCCAGTCCCGGCCGTGTTGTGCCAAAACATCGCGCTGCGCCACAAAGCAGTGCCACGCCCCGGCCACGCCCTGCGTGCCATTCCAGGACGACCACATCTGCCGGACAGCGTGCGCTGCCTCGTCAGGCAATCCCGCCGTATAAAGACGCCGCAACGCTTCCAGTTTTTCCAGATGCACACCGTCGTGCTGCGGATAGATGTGCCAGATGAAAGGACGCCCCGCCCATTGCGCGCGCACGCACGAATCTTCGCCGCGCACAAAATTGATGTCGCAGGCCCACAGCAATTCGTCGTAGCGCTCCTGTTCGACGAAGGGGAGCACATGCACCCGCAGATTGCCGCGCGTATAGACCTGCAGGCCGGGCTTTAGCCCGGCTTGTCGGTCTGAAGCCAGACCAGCATCGTTGAAATACGCCGCCACCTGCGGCAAAGCCCTGCCTTCGGGCAACAAGCAAGTCACCAACTGTGGACCGTGTTCCCATTCCGACAGCAATGCCTCCATCGCCTCGTTCTCGTAGCTGAACATCGACACACGCAACTCGCCCGCGACGCGCGGCGGCACAGCCAGCCCCTGCCAAAACGCATCCTGCACTGCAGCATCCAACTGGAACGCATCGCGCCTTGCCAGCAGATCGCGTTCGATCAACAGCCCACCCGTCCTTGCGGTGAAGCCGGGGAAGAAAAAATACATCGTCAGCGGCAATGCCGGGTGCGGCGAGGGCAGTCCATGGCAGCCCTCCACCCAGTCCTCGGCGCTCAAATATTCCAGATTAAGCCAGACCGGCTTTGGCTCGCGCACCGCCATCGCCGCAACATAGGCGGGCGGCAAAACACAGGCGAAAGCCCCAATCACCAAGTCCGCGACTCCCCCTCCCTCAATCCCTCCACCGTCAGGAGAGGGAAGCAAAGCCCTTCCCCCTCCGGGGGAAGGGTGGGGATGGAGGAACAC
>JAVHSB010000240.1:0-1944 GCA_036171955.1 Sideroxydans sp. | reverse complement strand
TCCTCATGCAGCTCCGCACTGCCCCGTGCATGCGTGCGGCCGCGCATCTGCGCCAGACGGGCACGGCTGGCGGCCGGCATCTCCCACTGCAAGCCGGCCAGCAGTTCGTCCGCCAAGTCGGGGCGATTGCACACCAGCACCATATCGCAGCCCGCATGCAGGGCGGCCTCGGCCCGCTGCACGATGCCGCCGGCAACGGTTGCCCCTTCCATGCTCAGGTCGTCGCTGAAGATGCAGCCCTCGAATCCCAGTTCGCCGCGTAATATGTCCTGCAGCCAGATTTTGGAGAAACCGGCCGGGCGCGCATCGACTTTCGGGTAGATCACATGCGCCGGCATCACCGCCGCCAGGCCAAAGCCGATCATTTGCCGGAACGGGATGAGATCGCACAATTCGATGTCGGTGTAGCTCCGCTCGTCCACCGGAATATCGAGATGAGAATCGGCACAGACGTAACCGTGGCCGGGAAAGTGCTTGCCCACCGCGGGCATGCCGGCCTCCTTCAAACCCTGCATCAAGCCATGCGCCAGTTCGGCGATGGCTTGCGGCTCGGCGTGGAACGCGCGGTCGCCGATCACGCAGCTCGCGCCGTAATCCACGTCCAGCACCGGGGTGAAGCTGAAATCGACGCCGCTTGCGCGCAACTCCGCCCCCAGCACCATGCCAATTTCATGCGCCATCGTCTTGGCGCGTTTGGGCTGGCCATCCCACAGCTTGCCCAGTTCGCGCATCGGCGGGATCCGGGTGAAACCTTCGCGGAAGCGCTGCACGCGCCCGCCCTCGTGATCGACCGCGATCAGCAGCGGCGGCGTGCGCACCGCATGGATGGCCGCCGTCAGCGCCGCCAGCTGCGCGGGAGATTCGTAATTGCGCGCGAACAGGATCACTCCGCCGACCAGCGGATGGCGCAGGCGCGCCTCGTCCTCCGCCGTCAGGGTCTTGCCTGCCACATCCAGCATGACCGGTCCGATACCCATCAACCTTCCCCCTCCAGAATGACGAATGCGACCGCATGTTCATGCTCGTCGCTGATGCTCAGGTGGTGGCGCGAAATACCCTTGTCACGCAGGTAAATGCCCAGTTCGGCAGCGAACTCGAAGACCGGCTTCCCTTGCGCATCATGGCCGACCGAGAGGTTGTGCAGGCTCACCGGATGGCGCAGCCCCTGCCCGGTCGCTTTGGCGAACGCTTCCTTGGCAGCAAAACGTTTGGCGAGGAAGCGTGCAGGATGCGTTTGTTCTGCATACTCTGCCAGCTCCCGCGCAGTGAGGATGCGCGCGGCGAACGCCGCACCATGCCTTTCGCAGGCCGCCGCGATGCGCGCCGTCGCGACAATGTCGGTGCCGATGCCGAGGATCATGCGCGCAGCAACGCCTTCATGTTCTTCACCGCCTGCTCGAGGCCGATGAATACGGCTTCGGCCACGATGGCATGGCCGATGTTCAGTTCGGCGATGTGCGGGATGGCAACGACGGGGCGCACGTTGTGGTAGTGCAGGCCGTGGCCGGCGTTGACCTGCAAGCCGAGTCCGTGCGCGTATGCGGCGGCGCGGTGAAGACGCTCCAGTTCGGCGGCACGCGCCGGCACGCTGTCGGCGTCTGCATATTTTCCAGTGTGCAATTCAATCACCGGCGCGCCGGCTTTGACGGCGGCGTCGATCTGCTGCTCTTCGGCGTCGATGAACAGCGAGACACGGATGCCCGCCTCGGTGCAGCGCCGCGTGGCACTTTGCACCTGCCCGAAATATCTCACCACGTCGAGTCCGCCTTCGGTGGTAAGTTCTTCGCGCTTCTCCGGCACCAGGCAGATATCGTGCGGCTTGACGCGCAGCGCGTTGTCTATCATCCCCGGGGTGACCGCGCATTCTAGGTTCATGCGCGTTTGCAGCATGCCGCGCAGCAGGTCCACATCGGCGTCCTGGATATGGCGGCGGTCTTCGCGCAG